>CAUUXT010000017.1:0-11237 GCA_963549015.1 uncultured Streptococcus sp. | reverse complement strand
CGCCAACTTGAAACGCAAGGACTTGAATCTCGTCCCGATAAGCGACACCATGCACACCCGTCCCTGGTTGAATCGAAATCTTAGCTTCTAAAGGACTGCTAGATTCTCTTCGCTTAACTGTAAAGTGGACATTTTCTCCCTTAATCACAACTAGACTTTTTTCTGAAAACTCCAGTTGCTGAACAGCTTCTTTTTTTGACAAGCTAGGTGTTTTATAAAGTGAAATCTTAGTTAATACTGGAAAATCCTGTGCCTCTGTGATGATTACACGCACCTTCTGAGCCTCTACCATGGATCCGCGCAAAAGGCGTTTATAGCCTACTGTAAATCCTGTTCCAAACTCCTGCCAGACACCCTCCAACTCTACCTGAACATGGAAAGCAGCGATGCATTGTCCTAGCTTCAAATCTTCCCTCAGCTCGATCACATCAAAAGTTTTAGGTGACTCTAAATCGAGCTCTAACTGAATTGGCAGTTCTGCATCACTTGCCCATGAACTAGTCTTCCGTCCATCTGTCAGGTGAGAACAGGCAAAGTCTGGTGATAGAGCCGGACCAGATATCTTGGCTCCCAAAGCCAAATCTTCTTTATAGAGCTCGTCACGGTAGGCAGCAAATTCATAGAGACGCTGGATATCCTTTTCGTCAAAGAGTCCATCTTGATTCGGTGGGATATTAAGCAAGAGTGGAGTCCCCCGCCCTACCGAGTGAAAATAAATCTCGACCAACTCCTCGAGAGACTTGGGATCCTGATCCTCATGGTAAAACCAGCCTGGCCGAAGAGAAACATCTGCCTCGCCGATTGAAAACAGCGTCCCCAAGGGGTCTCCGTGCTGTAGATAATCTAATGCAGCTTCTGTCCCCAACTGGTCTGGTTTGACTTTTTGCCACAAGGGATCCCCTGCATAGCCCCGTTCATTTCCAATCCAGCGAATACTAGTTCCCTCAGTTGAGAAAATCAAACAATCATCCTGCAAGTCACGAATGGTTTCAAACCAGGTCTTAAACTCATAGTTGACTTTCTGGGCCCCTTCGCCTCGAGCACCATCCATCCACACCTCAGAGAACTTCCCGGCATTCCCATAGGCAGAATTTGACAAGATTTCCTTCAACTGAGCCAGATAGTAGCCATTGTATTCCGCTTCTCGGTCCACGTGATAGAGGGGACTGTGAGCATCCCAAGGAGACAAATACACTCCCATGTCCATGTCAAACTCAGTCGCAGCTTTGGAAACCTCAAGGAGCAAGTCCCCCTTTCCATCCCTCCAAGGGCTAGCCTTGACCGAATAATCTGTATGTGCTGTCGGGTAGAGGACAAAACCATCGTGGTGCTTAACCACCAAAATCAGTTTTTTAAAACCTGTTTCTTTGAGTACCCGAACCCATTCACGCGCATCCAACTTGGTCGGGTTAAAACGCTTGGGATCCTCTTGCCCACTTCCCCATTCCTGGTCATAAAAGGTATTGGGGCCAAAATGGATAAAGGCAGCTAGTTCATCCTCTAAATAATCCAGCTGGGCCTGACTTGGTAATGGTCCATGTGGTTTTATGTTCGTCATCATCTCATATCTCTTTCTCTTGTTCACAAAGTTATCCACAACTTGTGGATAAGAAAACATACCTAAAAACTAGTCTTTTCAGACTCCAGCTTTTAGACCTGGAAGCTTTCACCCTAAACAAAACTTTGTCAAATAGCTTTATACTAGGGTTTCTACTAGCTGTCCAGAAAGTCACTAGTTTACGGAGCTATTATCAGAATACTTCAACACCATGAGTTGTCTGTCATTTTCTCCTAGACTTATCCACAGACTGTGAATAAACTATTGTTCGAGACTGCTCTCTCCTTGACTATAACAAAAAGCGATAGTAGCGTCAATATGACTAAGATGCCTTCCTAAATCCCCTGAAAAGATTCTATAATTTGTACAATCGTAGCTTTTGTATTTGCCAGCTAGTTAGAATCAGCCAAAGTCTACTAAGCAAAAAATGACTGCTTTATCACATTGTGAACAGCACAGCTATGTACTATAATACCTAACAACCTAATCATTTCCAGCAAAAAATCCCGCAGATTTGCGGGATCTTCTCTTGCATCAATGCGCCAACATTTCTTGGGCGATTTCTTGTCCAGATAGGTTATCTGGGTAGTAGGTTGGCCAGTTATCCATCTCCTCAAAGAGGGCTTCTTGGCTGGTACCTCCAAAGAAGATATGGAAATGTTCTGCCTTAACTGGGGCAATATTGTGATCACTAAACTGAACGTACTTGAACTGTCCAGCGTCCGCATCTGTCGCTTCAAAGAGGAAGCGCACACCACGATTGCCTTTCTTATAAGTCAAAATTTTCTTGCCGACATACTTGTAGGTGAATTTCTTGCTTTGGCCACCTTGAACAAATTCCATAGTATTATCCGTAATGTTGATCTTAGTCACATCTGTCTGATAACCTTTTTGATAGTAGGCCTTGTACTCATCTTTGGTCATCTTGCCAGTCAACTTAGCCTTGTAGTCAAAGACTTGATCAAAAGTTCCATCCTCAAGGAAAGGATAGACCGACTGCCAGTTACCAGTATAGTCACTCAAGGTGCGGTCCTTGACATCTGTATCCTCAAAGTAACCATTTTGAACTGTCTTGGTATTTTCTTCCTTCTCTGGCTCGATTTCTGGTCCTTCTTGGTCTGTTGTTTGTTTCAAAGCCTTGAGGTTTTTCTCCATCACGGAGATATAGTCCTCACCAGCCTTGGTTGCTTCTTCTGTCAGACTTTCTAGCGGATTGAGCACATCTAGTTTGACGCCCGTTTCTTTTGAGAGGGTATTGGCGAGGGCTTGTGAGGCATTTTCCTCAAAGTAGATATAAGAAATCTTGTTTTTCTTGATATACTCGGTCAATTCTGCTAAACGTGCTGCCGATGGTTCTGCATCTGGTGAGAGACCTGAGATGGATACTTGCTTGAGACCGTAGTCCAAGGCAAGGTAGTTAAAGGCTGCGTGTTGCGTCACAAAGCTCTTTTGTTTGGCTTGAGACAATCCTTCTGCATAAGCCTTATCCAAGGCTTGCAATTTTTCGATATAGGCAGCTGCATTCTTCTCAAAAGTCTCTTTTTTATCAGGATAATCTGCTGACAAGCTGTCACGGATATGTTCTACTAGTTTAATGGCACGAACTGGTGATAACCAAACATGGGGATCGTACTCATGGTGATGGCCTTCTTCTCCATGGTCATGGTCTCCCTCTTCTTCCTCACCACCTGGCAAGAGGAGCATATCACCTGTCGCCTTGATGGTTTTCACTTTTTTCTTATCCAAAGTATCTAGCAATTTTGGAACCCATGTTTCCATGTTTTCATTTTCATAAACGAAGGTATCTGCGTCTTGGATTTTGGCAACTGCCTTTGCAGACGGTTCGTATTCGTGAGGTTCTGTACCAGCACCGATTAGAAGTTCTACATTAGCGGTATCTCCTGCGACTTGATTGGTAAATTCGTAGACAGGGTAAAAGGTTGTCACGATATTTAGCTTCCCGTCTGCCTGCTTTTGATTGGAACAAGCCACTAAAAACAAGGCACATAGACTAGCTAGTAGTAAGCTCAGTTTTTTCATTTCATTCTCCTATTTGATAAAACGTTTCAGTAGACTGACTAACAAAAAGACAGCTACAAAGATAATGGTAATACTAGCGCTGGCAGGTGTTTCCGCATAGTAGGAAATATAGAGACCTGCCACCATTCCCAAAAAGCCAATAGCACTGGCTAGCAACATAACGGATGTAAAGTTTTTCCCCACACGAAGGGCAATACTAGCCGGCAAGACCATAATGGTCGACACCAAAAGGGCTCCTGCTGCTGGTATCATAAGGGCAATGGCCACCCCTGTCACCATGTTAAAAAGAATGGACATGGTACGAACTGGAAGTCCATCTACAAAGGCCGTGTCCTCATCAAAAGTCAGGATATACATTGGACGCAAGAATAAGAAAGTCAAGAGTAAAACAACCACAGCAATGGCAAAGAGGAAAATCACCTGTTCCTGGCTAATAGTCACAATCGAACCAAAAAGGTACTGGTCCAAACTCATGGAGCTCGAACTTTTACCCTTACTCATCACGATAAGGGAGACTGCAAGCCCTGTAGACATGAGGATGGCAGTTCCTATTTCCATAAAGTTCTTATAGACTGTCCGGAGATACTCTAGAAAGACCGCAGCGATCAAGACGATAGCAATGGTTGAAATCGTTGGAGAAATTCCCAAAACCAGACCAAAGGCTACACCTGAAAGTGAGACGTGACTGAGTGTATCACTCATGAGACTCTGACGACGTAAGATAAGGAAGGTTCCAAGAACTGGAGAAAAGAGACTCATGGCAATGACCGCCAAGAAGGCACGCTGCATGAAGTCATAAGATAACAAACTAAGCATGTTCCACCTCCTGGTCGCTTTCGTGAACGTTGAAACAACGCCACGGCGAGTCTTGGTTACGGACTAGATGAATATTGCGATCCGCATAGTCCTTGACCTCCTCAGGGTCATGGGTAATCATCAAAACAGCCTTGCCATGATGATGGGCACTGTGGTGCATGAGTTCGTAAAATTCATTTTTGCTTCCAGCATCCATCCCTGTCGTCGGCTCATCCAGGACAAAGATATCTGGGTCAGAAGCAAACATCCGCGCAATCACCGCTCGTTGCTTTTGCCCCCCTGAGAGGGAGCCAATTCGTTTGTCACGGTGTTCCCACATACCAACTGAGTCTAGACTAGCCTTGATATGCTCCTCATCATGGGCGTTCAAGCGGCGGAACCAGCCCTTTCGCGGATAACGACCCGACTTGACAAATTCATAAACCGTACTTGGAAAGCCAGCATTAAAACTAGCTATCTGTTGGGGAAGATAGGCTATCCTAAGTTTTTTCCCATGAGTATTTGTCTTTGAGATGGTTACCTTGCCAAATCTTGGTTGCAAGATGCCTAGGCTCGCCTTGATAAGCGTTGTCTTGGCAGCCCCATTTTCACCAGTCAGGGTGACAAACTCCCCACTATCAACACTATAGTTGATGTGCTCGAGAACAGGTTCCTTGTCATAATAGAAAGACAAGTCCTCTACTGTAATATACCGCATTATTTGATTTCTCCTACTAAAGCAGTTAAAAACCGCTGGATAACTTCTTGTTCGTTTGGAGTAAACTGACTTGCCACTTGTTCATAGGCTAAGAGCGTGTGTTCATGATGATGGTGGTGTTCCTCTGCCACTGGTCGAGCTAGTTCTGTCAGTTGGTAAAAAATCACACGCGCATCCTTTGGATCTCTGGATGTCTCTAACATGCCCTCTTTGACCAAAGATTTGATAGCCTTGGTCACTGCCGCCTGACTGACATTAAGGCGACGGGCCAACTCCGAGTTGGTTAGGGATTCTTCCGACAGGAGCATAAGGATGTGTTCCTGAGTATTGGTCAAGGCAACGTCACTCGTGCAATGCCCGATTAGAATTTCATGCTGGTTCTCAGATCTCAAGATCACCTCGTTTAAAAAGTTATCGATTTCCTGCGCAAGCTGTCTCATGTGTTACTCCTTCCCTAGCTATCTTTTTCGTAAAAAAACATAGATAGCCACCGATTCTTTACTGGTTAATTATATCATAAACCAAAAAAGAGTCAAGGGAAAAAGGCGTAAAAACGTTTCCCTAGACTCTTCTAGATGTGAAATTTAACCTATTTTAGCTTTGGTTTTCGGCTCGATAAGATACCTGCCAAACCAGCTACCATTCCCATCAAGAGCAAGAAGATGGACTGTTCACTTCCTGTATTTGGGAGAGCTTTTTCTGAGACAACTGCCTTCTTGCTAAATTGACCTGCCACCTCATAAGTAAGTGGTACATTTGTAGTCGCATCATTAGCAGCCGCATTCGTTTGAGGCGTTTCTACCGGCAGACTAAAAGTTGTAGAATCCACAGAAATCGTCCGTGAGTTCGGGTTGATCTTTTCATACTGGGTCAAATCAGCGGTTTTAAGATACTCTTCAAAGGCTGCATCCATAGACGGGCCTTCTTCACGCGCACCACCTAACATCGTGTAGCCATCACCACCTGCAGCTAGGAAATCATTGGTTGCAAGATAGTAGGTTTTTGCGAGGTCCAGTAGTTCATAACGACCAGTTGCACGGTTTTTAACCTGGATGGCCAAGACACGTTTGCCTGATGGTAGGTTAGTATCATAGTAGACCTTCACACCTGAAACTTGCAAGAAACCACCACTTGGTTCTAACAATGGTTGCCCGTTCTCATCCAAGACCTTCTTGCCATCCTTATCGACCTGCAAGATAGAGCCGAGTGACTTTTCAAACATATCCAAAACTTGTTGCCCAGTCACTTGGATTTGTGAAATGGTATTTCCAAATGGAAGAACAGCAATGACATTTCCTTTAGTGATTGGTTTTCCTTTTGCAATGGTTTCACGCAAGCCACCACCATTTGTCACAGCGATGTCTGTCGGATGGCTAAATCCTGTTTGACCATACTGATAGAGCGAGTCTGCCACGACGTTTCCGAGGTTGGTTTCACGGACCCGAACATTTTCACGATCACCGTTTAGTTCTACAGGGCTGTTTGAAACAATCTCAACCGCATTTTCAGCATCGTATTTTTGTTTAATGTCTTTGACTAGTTTTTCAACTGTTGGATTGGCTGGTAATTTTTTAGCATCAGCAGCCGGAATCTGAGTTGGATTGCCCAAAAGCTGACGGGATTTGTAGGTGATTTTCCCTACATTGTGAAGGTAGCTTCCCGTCTGGTTATAGGTAACATTGTCTCCATAGGTCGTTGATTCTACTGTATGAGAGTGACCATCGATTACTGTTACGCGTTTCCCTTTCAAACGAGGATTTTTAGACAAGGCTTCTGCCAAAGTTGAACCACGCCATTCTACTGGGGTTGTGGTATCCACACCCAAGTGAGCCAGCACAACATAGTGTTTGTAGTCCTTACCTTCTGCACGAGCCTTAGCTTGAACTTCTTCGATGACCTTATTGACTTCAGAGATTGGATCTGTAAAAGTTACCCCTTTGACATTTTTAGGGTGAGTTTTGGTTGCTGTTTCAGGTGTTGTCACCCCGATTACAACAAACTCATCACCTTCCACAGTCTTATCTTTATCAACGATTGTAGAAGCTTCAAAGAGACGAGCACCATTGACGTAGGTATTTGAACTAAGTAATGGGAATTTCAAGATTTCCTTGTATTTCTTAGCTTCGTCCAAACCAAAGTCAAACTCATGGTTTCCTACTGCCATGGCATCATACTGCATCTGATTGAGAATTTCAGCACGCGCTTCACCCTTAGTAGAGTTGGAAATCGGTAAACCTTGGAAAGCGTCTCCCGCATCAACAACTAGAGTATTTTGATTTGATTTCGCACGTTCCTGCTCAATGACTGTCGCTAACTTAGCATCTCCAATAACTCCCTTTTCCTCTACGATACGACCGTGGACATCATTGGTGTGCAAGATAACGGTGTCCTTTTCTTCGCTTTTAGGAGATTCAACAGGAGCTAACGGAGCTTCTGCAGGTGCAACTGCTTCTGAAGTTGCCGAAGTTTCCGGTACCGCAGGGCTCTCAACAGGAGCTGGAGTCGCCGACGTAGCAGGAGTCGCTACGACAGCTGAACTTTCTGCAGGAGTTGTTGCTTCTTCAGCATAGACTTGTCCAGCTAAGAAGGCTGGAGCTAACAGGGCTGTCGACAAGACAGGTAACAAAGAACGTTTGTTCATTTTAAAATCCCTTTCTTTTCTTTTTCTCTTTTATATTATACGCTATTTCTAAAAATTTTGAAACTTTTGACCTATTTTCATCTTAAATATTCGCCATTTAAACAAAAAAGCTTGGGTTTAAATCCCAAACTTTTAGCTTATTTTATTGGAAATCTTTGATATTCCCATCATAGGTCGCCCAGTCCTTGCTAAAGAAGCGGTCATTCATCTTATAGTCTGGAGCTGGAGTCGGATCCGTCAAGAAGGGATTGACAACCTTATCAAAAGCCAACCAACCCAACCAACCAATATGAATGGTGTCCTTGACAAAGTACGGATCTCCGCCTTTTTTAGAAAAGTCAGCAATGTTGGTGAAACCTTGACTTTCTAACTGGTAACGAATTTTCTCCACTGCATGCTGGTACATCTCTTCACTGAGCCCTGTGTACTCCATCCACTTCTTGTTAACCGGCTGAATAACAAAGAGTACATTGACATTCGACTTAGCAAATTGATTGAGGACCAGCTGCAAATCATTGTACTCGGAGGACTTGAGGAAGTTGTAATTTTTTTGATACCCTTCCCATTTTTTTAAATCCTTTTGAATCTCTCTCGTATAGAAATGATTTTCCATCCCCATATCGTTATTGGTCGTATTTGCTTCTGCGTCCTTACGAACAATTTTTTCTAACTCATCATAAGAAAATTGATCCGGAAGATCTTTTAAATAGTTCTCCACGTGTTCCTTGTACTTGAGTTGTCCTCGAATGGAGAATTGTCCAAAGAGAGCGGATTGTTTTTCGTTGAATCGCGCAAAAATATCAATAGCAACCTGATCAACATCTGATAATTCTTCACCCTTTGACAGTTTTTGAACAATGCTTTTTAATGCAACATTAGGATTCTGCTTTAACAATCGAATAGCCGCATGCTTTGCAGCAGTATCACCAGATTGATTTCCCAAAAAAGCTGTCAATTGGTCGCTGTTAAAAAATCTCTGAAACGCTGCGGGTTCATAATCTGTCTCCGTAAACCACTGAGGCGAAATCACAAATACAGCCTGCTTATTCTCTATTTCTGGCAAAATTTGCTGTAGACCAAAATATTGATTGAGAGAGGCTGCTCCTGCTTGACCTAGAAAGTAAGGACGATAGGGACGATGATATTTTTCCGCTAAAACAGCTGGATGGACACTATCAAATCGAATCCATTCACTGGACCCTAGAAAAGGAATAAAACGCATATTTGGATCCGTAAGAGCCCTTACCTTTTGGCTTCTCTCTTTAAAACTCTCTGCACTAACAGAAGCCGCCGAGTATTTTTCCTCCGTCAGATTATGGCTTGTTGTACTTGGATAAAAAAAGATGAGTAGAAGAACCAAAAATCCAGCAATGAAGATAGGCCCGAAGATCAGCCACAAGCGTTTAAGCATTCTTCAACTCCGTAATACCTTCTACGATTTTATTAGCTGTATTCCAGTCATCACGACCGAACTCCGTCACTGGAACACGAATGTCAAAACGGTTTTCAATCTCAACAATCAATTCAACCGTTCCCATGCTATCCAAGACACCGGCATCAAAAAGATCTTCATCCATCATGTCAGAAACATCTTCCATAAACAACTCATCAATAATTTCAATAACTTCTGATTTGATATCCATTTTTTATATCCTTTTATTTTTTAAACCATAAATCATTCAAAAATCCAGAAAAGATTAAGAATGAAACCATCACGACATGGAAGGTGACAACCATGCCAAGCAACTGAATCCAGCGATTCTCAGGTAAGGAACCCTTTCCAGCTTTTTTCCGTTCTTTATTGAGCGCTTTTTTCTTACGAACCCAAGCATCATTGATAACCAGTCCAATCCCATGGAAAAGTCCATAGGCGATGTAGTACCAGGTCACACCATGCCAAAATCCCATAATCAGCATATTGAGAATATAGGCTACACTTGAAGTGACATTGCGATTCTTAAAAACCTTCTTTCTGGTCAACACCATGACCATCCGCATAAAGACAAAGTCACGGAACCAGAAAGACAGACTCATGTGCCAGCGATTCCAAAACTCTTTTAAATCCCTTGACAAAAAGGGCTTGTTAAAGTTGATAGGACTATGAATACCCATCAAGTTTGAAATAGCTAAGGCAAACATAGAGTAGCCCGCAAAGTCAAAGAAGAGCTCCATACCAAAGGTGTACATGACCGCTAAAGCGTAGAGGTTAAAGAAACCACCTGTCTGCAAGGCCAAATTTTTCAGCGGAGGCAATAATGTCTCTCCTAAAATGTGAGCCAAGATAAACTTGTAGAGGAAGCCCAGCATGATATATTTGACAGCCTCTTCTAGCATATCCATCAGCTCATCCCGCTCAGGAATGGTCTCGTAATTTTCATTGAAGCGTTTGAAACGATCAATGGGACCACTTGAGAAAGTCGGCATAAAGAGAAGAAAACGTAAGAATTGCCAAATCGTTAAATCCTTGATGACACCGTCTCTCAACTCAACGATAACCCCAACTGCACGAAAGGTCAAGTAAGAAATCCCTAAAAATCCAAACAAAGATTGAGGTCCATGAATAGCAGGAGATACTTTCACAAAGACGATTGGCAATAGGGATAGAAAGCTAATCAGGTAAAATATCCATTTACTATCCCGTTGTTTCCTGTACCTTTTGTAGAAAGATACAAGCAGTACTTGCCAGATAATATAAAGGATCAAAGCGCTTATTTGATTCGTCTTTCCACCGACCAACATGGTCACGATAAAGAAGAGACTAACAAGCACCTCATACAAGGCAAAGCGTTTCTTGAAAAAAAGACCGATAAAGATAGGTAAAGTCGCAACAATTACGTATAAAAAGTACTGAAGATCACCATAAGGTTCCAAATGAGGTAGCTGTTTATAAAGCTCCATCATCTACTGTTTACCTCGTTAATCAAGCCCTTGATATCAATTTTACCATTAGGCGTTAGTGGCAAACTATCTCGATAAAGAAACTTAGACGGCATCATATAGGACATCATGATATCTGCTAGGTCTTCTTTGATAGCCTTGGTAATATCGATATCACGTTCAAACTGCTGACGGACACCGTCCTTTAGGATGACATAGGCCAGTAGATTTTGCACCTTGTGGTCCTTGTTATAGCGTGGGACAGCAACAGCCGACTCAATATAGCGAGACTTGTTGAGGTTTTGAGAGACATCTTCAAGCTCAATGCGATAACCATTAAACTTAATCTGGAAATCCATGCGTCCACCATAGAGAAGCAAGCCCTCATCTGTCATAGTTCCTACATCCCCTGTGTGGTAGGCCGGCAGACCTTCGAATTCAAAGAAAGCTTCTGCCGTTTTTTCAGGATTATTCATATAGCCTTTTGAAACAGCTGGCCCAGAAACAATGATTTCTCCTTGCTCACCATTTGGAACTTTCTTACCTTCCTCATCAATGATAAAGGTTGGAGAATCAGCCTTAGTATAGCCGATTGGCAGGCGTTTGAG
>CAUUXT010000016.1:0-11547 GCA_963549015.1 uncultured Streptococcus sp. | reverse complement strand
CGAATTGAGCTAGATTTTATCAAAAAGTTCACAGCATATAAAATTTATATATAACTGAACTGTAATAGAGAAAAGAGAGCCACCGCTCTCTTTCTTTTTATCTATTATATTTTCGTTTTCCTGCTAAAGCAAGTAGTCCAACACTTGCCCCAAGGAATGCTAAAAGTCCTGAATCCTTCGTTCCTGTATTTGGAAATTGTTTGGAAAGTATGAGTTTCATTTGGACTAAAAATAGCGTAATATCAAGGCTTTTCAGAACTAAAACCACTTATTTATTTCATAAAATTTGAATCAATATTTTTTAAATAGGGGAATTTCTTAACGCAGAACTTTCAATCCTATCCTCTTCCTTCTTATCCTAACAAAGTTTGTAATATTGGAATAACAACGATAAATAGAACCGTACTTAGAGTCACCACATTCGTTGAAAACTCAACATCTCCTTTTCCTTGATTGGCAAGGATTGGAAGAACTGCTAGAGCTGGTGTAGCAGACTGAATCATAAAGGTCTTAAATTCTGCTGTTGCCATATTTGGGGCAAAAAACTTCAATACAAGAAGCATGGTCAGAGGAGCTAGGATAAAGCGTTCAACCAAAGTGACAATTGTATCTTTATCAAAAGCAATCGTATTCAAGCCTGCCTTTGCAAGAACAATACCGATATAGATAAGAGATAGTGGCGTTGTTAAACTACCAATATAAGTCAAGGTACTTTCCGCAAAACTTGGGACAGGAAGACGGAGCACTAAAAATACGAGGGCTACGAGAAATCCCAATAAAGGTGCTGGGAAGAGCTTCTTCCAGTTGAATTTTTGAGCTTGCTTTGAAGCCCCTTCTTTGCTATCCGAGGTCATTAGATAGACACCTAATGTCCAAGTAGATACCGTATTTGTAATATAATACACCAAGAAGTAGGGAAGGGCTTGATCTCCAAACAGAGCTATGTTTAAAGGCAAACCAATAAAAATGGTATTGGCATTAACAAAGGTATTAATCATGGTTCCTCGACGGCCTAGGCGCACTCTAAAAAGTTTCACCGCTATAAAGGCCATTAGGTAACCGAGAATGAAGGCGATAAACGTATACAATAAACCGCCAGACAGGCTAATCAATTTATCTAAAGTTAAATATTTAAGAACAGAGGTAAAAATTGCCACTGGCATGGCCACATTCATAATGAGTTTAGATAAATCATTTCCAAAACTCTCTTGAAACCAACCACGAACTTGTAAGAAGTAACCTAGAATTATAATGACGATAATAGGTACAATACTCTGAATTGAAGTTAAAAAGATATCCATAGTCTCCCTTTCTATATGACCTAGCATATATTAGGAGGTGTACGAAGCATCCAGTCACACTCGTACACCCCATTTTAATTTACTTATTTATACTCTGGATACCACTTCAAATCACGAACTGCTTTAGCCATATCTGTTTCCTTGGCACGCGCAAGACCTTGTTCTTGCGCTTTTTTGGCGACTGCTTCTGCTACTTTAATAGAAACATCTGCTACATACTTGAATGGTGGCAAGACAGGAGCTCCTGCTTGGCCTGGATTGACAATACCACTCAATGAATGAGCTGCTGCTCCAATCATTTCATCTGTCAAAAGACTTGCTTCAGAAGCCAGCATACCTAAACCAAGACCTGGGTAAATCAAGGCATTATTGGCTTGACCAATCACATAGTCGACACCTTTATAAGAAACCGTATCAGCAGGAATTCCTGTTGCGACAAAAGCCTTACCATCTGACCATTCAATCAAATCTTTGGCACTAGCTTCGGCTAGCTTGGTTGGATTTGATAAAGGGAAAATCATTGGACGTTCAGTGTTTTCACACATAGCTTCTACAATTTCTTTAGTGAAGGTATTTGGCTGAGTTGAAGTTCCTACTAAAATAGTTGGCTTCACAGTCTTTACTACTTCAAGCAGATCAGTCAACTTGTCTGCGTTGCTAAAGTCAGCACGTTTCTTAGCAAACGGTTTTTGTTCAGGAGTTAGGTCATCCATGTCATCAAAGAGAAGACCTTGTTTATCAACCATAAAGAAACGTTTATAGGCTTCTTCTTCAGAAAGACCTTCACTCACCATTTCGCGAAGAACACGAGAGGCAATTCCTGCACCCGCAGTACCACCACCATAGCAGAGATAAACTTGATCTGTTAATTTTTCACCACTAATATCCAGTGAACCGAAGATACCACCCAAGGTAACGATTCCTGTGCCTTGAATATCATCATTAAAAGTTGGAATTTGTTTCCGATATTTTTCAAGAATATTGGCAGCATTCAAGCGGCCAAAGTCTTCCCAGTGAAGGTAGAGTTTAGGAAAGAGACGTTCTGCTGTTTGAACAAATTGGTCAATGAAGTCGTAGTAACGATCTCCGCGAACCCTTTCGTGACGATTCCCTAAGTAATTAGGATTGTTACGAAGTTCTTCACGGTTAGTCCCTGCATCAATGACTAAAGGAAGGACCATAGAAGGATCGATTCCAGCAGCACCCGTGTAGACCATCAATTTCCCAACAGAAATATCGACACCATTTGTTCCCCAGTCACCGATTCCAAGGATTCCTTCTGCATCTGTTACAACAATGAGACGAATCTCGCGATTACCAGCAGCATTTTTCAAAGTGGCTTCAATATTTTCAGGATGATTAATATCAAGATATCCCGCATATTGTGGATCTACAAAGAGGTCACTATACCCCTCAATTGTATCAGCAATAGTTGGATCATAGACAATTGGATTGAATTCTTCCAAATGTTGAGCAAATAGGTAGTAAAAAAGGGTACGGTTTGTATTAAAGATTTCCATTAAGAACAAACGTTTTTCCAGATCATTGACCTTTGTTTGCATTTGTGCATAGGTTTGCACTGCTTGCTCCTCGATGGTTTGAACGTAAGGTGGCAATAACCCAATAAGGCCAAGTTCCTTTCGCTCCTCTAAGGTAAAGGCAGTTCCCTTATTAAGGAAAGGATTGTTTAAAATATCATGTGCAGTCATAGTGCAACCTCCTTTTTTACTAATATTATACCACAAAAATGAATTGTTTATAAAACTTTGTTATTTAAAAAATACAATCGTGTACGCATATGTTATAATGAGTCTACGAGAAAATTTATAATAAGCCTTTTGATACTTAAAACACTATTATTGATGACACTTTAAGTTGTTTTATAAATTTCTGAACTCATCAAACCCTCGACAATTACTCTTTACTAAAAGTTTCGAGTATAACAAAATAATTATACAAATTGGTAATCCTAATTAAAATAAATATCCTTTAAGTTTGCTATAGAGTACTTTGTGTTTTTTAAGGTGTTTTTTTGTCATACAAAACTTGTATTCTATTTATATGACAACTAAAAACTATTTACAACAATATATTTCCCAAAAAGTGAAATATTTTCGTACAAAAAACAAAATGAGCCAGGAAGAACTTTCTGAACAGGCGGGACTTGGTCTTAAGTATATCAATCAACTAGAAAACCAAAGTGTGAATCTGACCATTCACAGTCTAGAAAAAGTGATTGATGCCTTACAGATGACCCCAGAGGAGTTTTTCAATTTTAGTAGCCTTGAATCCACCTCTGATAAGACTGAAAATCTTTCACTAAAGAGATTGAACATGAAGATTAAACAACTTCCTGTTGATAAACGTGAAAAGATGTTAAGCATTTTCGAAAGTATCTTAGATAACCTCTGATATCCCTGACTCACATACATTATAACTGGTAAAAAAACGTATAGTCAAACGAAGTGATACGGATAAATATTATTTATCTGGTTATTTCCCTAGATGTTGAAAGTGAGCCTTTATGAACTTAAAAGACCTACAGTATTTTTATGATCTCTGCCAAGTCCAATCCTATACAGACGTAGCAAAACAGCACAAAGTTAGCCAACCTTCTATTTCTTATGCCATCAAGCGATTAGAGGAGGCCTTTAATTGTAAGTTGATTCACCACGATCCCTCACACCGATCCTTCAAACTGACTCATCAAGGAGAAATCCTTCTGAAACACACAGAACTGATCTTACCTGAGATCATTTCTGCTCGCAAAGAAATAAATCGTTCTTTGGTTCATTACTCTACTGTAGGATTTCCTCCTATTATCATACAGTATCTCTTTGCTTCTCTAAATGAAGAAAAAGAATTTGATTTTTTAAAAAAAGTACGCCCCATCCGCGATGGCTCCGTGGAGTTATTAAACCTTCTCCTCAAGGGAGACCTTGATGCAAGCCTACTCGGTTTGATTGAACCACTCAATCATCCTTCAATAGAGACGCATGAACTATTTCATAAAGAACTGTATGTCGTTTTATCTAAGAACCACCCTCTTGCTACCGCTTCTTCCCTCACTTTTCAAGATTTAGTGGATCAATCCTTTATCCTTTTAGACGAACATTTTGTTCACTTGAAAGCTTTTGAACTTCTTAATCAGAAGTATCAAAACAGGGCAGAAATATTCTTCAAGAGTGACGACATTGTCATTCTTAAAGAACTTTTAAAGAAAGGGATTGGCGTTAGTTTACTAGCTGATATCGCACTCTCTGATGAAGATGATGATTTAATAAAAATCCCTCTAATACCGGAGGACCAGATCACATTTACAGTTTATTACGCTCACCTTAAATCAGCTACACTGTCATCAGAAGTAGAGGATTTATTTAATTTTATTAAACTATACAAACCAAAAGAACTTGGCTCTTTGTCAACTGTAGTAGATTGAAGAAAAGCTAAGCTCGAGAAAGGACGAAATTCGTCCTTTCTTTTTTGATGTTTAGAGCGATAAAAACGCTTATCACTCAATTTACGGATATCTTGTTCAATGAGTTTCCAGTAGCGCTTAATAGCCTTGTATTCAAAAGATTTTCGTTCAAACTGATTCATGATTTGAACACGCACACGACTCATAGCACGGTTTAAGTGTTGGAGTAAAACAGTCCAGTGGACTGTTTTAGCCTGAGTTCAGAAATATAATAACGAAGGGTGAAAACGATCGAGAACGATTTTAGCACATGGAAAAAGCTGTTTAGCTAATTCATAGTAGGGACTAAACATATCCATAGTAATGATTTTCACCTGACAACGAACGGATCTATTGTAGCGCAGAAAGTGATTTCGGATGACAGCTTGTGTTCTTCCTTCAAGAACAGTGATGATATCGAGCTTTTCAAAATCTTGCGCAATGAAACTCATCTTCATCTCCCGATTGAAACAGTCACTTCCCTAACTGTTTCAACATCCCAGGATATAATCTCAGGAAGATGCGAAAAATCATGCTTAAAGTGGAAGTCATTGAGCTTTCAAATGACAGTTGAAGTTGAAATGGCCATCTGCTGAGCAATATCGGTCATAGAAGTCTTTTCAATTAGCTTCTGAGCGATCTTTTGGTTGATGATACGAGGGATTTGGTGATTCTTCTTGACGATAGAAGTCTCAGCGACCATCATTTTCGAACAATGATAGCACTTAAAACGACGCTTTCTAAGAAGAATTCTAGTAGGCATATCAATCGTTTCAAGGTAAGGAATCTTAGAAAGTTTTTGAAAGTCATATTTCTTCATTTGCTTTCTGCAATCAGGACAAGATGGAGCCTCATAGTCCAGTTTAGCGATGATTTCCTTGTGTGTATCCATATTGATGATATCTACAATCTTGATGTTTGGATCTTTGATATCAAGCAGTTTTGTGATAAAATGTAATGGTTCCATATGATTCTTTCTAATGAGTTGTTTAGTCGCTTTTCATTATAGGTCTTATAGGACTTTTTTTATACAATAGAATAGGCTCTATAATATCCATAGGGGATTTACCCACTACAGATATTATAGAGCCTAAAAAGTAAGCCACCGGCTTACTCTTAATCAAATAGTCGGTGCCTTATTTCCTCTAGAGCCATAATGATAAATGGACAGACGAGCAAATAGAGCCAATCATCAAAACCAATCGGAGCTGTATTAAAGAGAGTGTGGAAAAGAGGTACATAGGACAGGATAATAAAGAGAATGATTTCTAAGATAATACCCAGACTAATAATCTTATTTGCAAATGGTTTGATTTTGAAAATAGATCCTCTACCTTTGCGACTATTCATAGCCATACCAATCTGCGTGAAGATGATAGCTCCCAAAGTCATGGTTGTTGCCTCTCGATAAAGAGGTCCTGAACTAGCTAGATGATTCAGATGTCCTTGATTAACCCAATAATTAAGGAAGAAGGCACCCATAGCCAAAACAGACTCAATCATACCATACCAAGCAAAGGCTTTTAATAATAATTGCCGATTTAACAAACGATCTGATAGGCGTCTTGGTGGCCTGTCCATAATGCCTTCTTCTGGTGGCTCAACCCCCAGTCCCAAAGCGGGCATCATATCTGTTCCAAGGTCAATCGCTAGGATTTGCATAACTGTTAAGGGAAGAGGAATGCGCCCCAAAGAGAACAAGAAGAAGGCAGATGGTACAGCTTCCGGTGTATTGGAATTAAAAATATAGGTCAGGAATTTTTGAATATTTCGATAAACGGCACGTCCCTCTTCAACAGCATGGACAATAGAAGCAAAGTGATCATCCGTTAAAATCATATCGGCAGATTCCTTGGCGACGTCAGTTCCAGATATTCCCATAGCTACCCCGATATCAGCCTTTTTCAAAGCAGGGGCATCATTTACTCCATCACCAGTAACAGCAACAACTTCACCAAGTTCCTGAAGTGCATTGACTACACGATATTTTTGTTCAGGGGCTACACGGGCAAAAACAATCTCACCTTTAAGCGCTTCTTTAAGCTGATCGTCATCCATGTCAGCTAGTTCAAGTCCTGAAACAACACGCGCATCATCACCCTGCACAATTCCGATTTTCTTGGCAATACTAAGAGCCGTCAAGCCATAGTCACCTGTAACCATGATAATGCGAATACTGGCACGGTGACATTGCTCAATTGCTTCACGTACACCTTGACGTGGAGGGTCACTCATGGCAACAAGTCCCACAAAGACCATATCTTCTTCGAGGGTCCGCATATCCCACTTGTCTTCTCTAATATCTTCGCTTTCCAAAGGACGATAAGCAACAGCTAAAACACGTAAGCCGTCACGAGCAAATTGATCGTTAGCAGCAAGAATTGCTTGACGTTCTGTAGCAGTCATAGATTTGATTGCTCCTTGACCATCATAATAGTCTGAGCAAAGTTCCATCACTTCTTTAGGCGCACCCTTAGTGATGGAAATATGGTGACTGCCATCCAGACTTTTTTCGAGACTATGTACCGTTGTCATTCGTTTACGATCCGAATCAAAGGGAATTTCTTTGATACGAGGAGCCCAGTTGTGGTTGTCATTTAAATCAATACCTGCTTTTTCTGCAAGAACATTAAGACAAGCTTCAGTCGGGTCTCCCAAGACCGTATAATCGGGATTGTCAGCACTTGGCGCAACCACTTGAGCATTACTAGCCAAGTGAGAAAAGCGAACCAAACGATTCAGGAGATCATTTTCCTTCAGAGAAACAGGGTCACCATCCTTCTCAATATGCCCTTCTGGTGCATAACCTAGCCCAGTCACCTCATAATTACCCGACAAGGTCCATAAATGATTAACTGTCATGGCATTTTGAGTTAGGGTCCCTGTTTTATCTGAGCAAATAACAGAGGTTGCTCCAAGAGTCTCAACAGAAGATAATTTCTTCACTAAAGCATGTTCTTTAGCCATGCGTTGTATAGCCATAGCTAGAGAGAGGGTAACTGTAGGAAGTAACCCCTCAGGGATAAAGGCAACAATCATTCCCAAGGCAAAGATGAAAGCTTGAGAAAGAGGCTGATGGACAAATAGTGTTGCTGCAATCATAAAGAAGAGACCTACAGATACTGCGATAACCGAAATCTGTTTGGTCAAATGGTCCAGTTCCTTTTGCAGTGGGCTCTTTTCCTGAGCTAGGTTTTGCGTCAAGTCTGCAATTTGTCCAAACTCAGTTTCCATACCGATAGCAGATACTATAAAATGTCCTGACCCAGAGGAAACTGTGGTCCCTGCAAACACCATATTGTCATATTCCAATTCAGTCTTATCAGGAGTCAAATCTGCTTGGTCTGATTTATAAATGGGATTAGACTCACCAGTGAGGGCAGACTGATTTACCTGCAAGTCTGTCACAGCAACCAAACGTCCATCTGCAGAAATACGGTCACCTTCTTCAATGAAAACCAAATCACCTGGCACCAAGTCCTGTGCAAGGATTTTATCTTCCTTTCCATCACGAAGAACTCGGGTATAGGATGGAAGAATCTTATTCAGTGCTGCCGTGGCTTGACTAGCCTTATATTCTTGAATAAAACTAAAGAGACCATTAATGATATTAACCAGCCAAATCGCAATTCCCAACTCCAAGCTATGGGAAATCACAGCAATAAAGCCACCAACCCACAATAAGAGGGCCATGAGACTGGCAAAATGTTTGACAAAGGTCAACCAAATAGGTTCTTTCTTACTTTCTTTCAACTGGTTAGGACCATAAGTTGCTTGCCTCTTTTTTACTTCTTGTGAGTTTAACCCTTGAGGACTCGTTTGCAACACTTGATAAACCTGATCAGAGGCACAGGTTCCTAATGTAGTCCCCTTCTGTCTAGAATTACTCATAAGCCTTTCCTCGATTCTAAATCATTAAAGCGATTTCATATTTACACCCTCATTATACTCCTTTTTCAGAAAATGTTGAAAGAATAGACTCTATAATTCCTATGGTGGCTTTACCCACTACAGAAATTATAGAGCCGAGAACTTTAGCTTGCATACCCAATAGCTAAAGTTCTTTTGGTAGTGTAAAATAAGTCGTGTAAACACAAACAGGAAGAAATCCGTTATAGTAGAGTTACGAAACATTACTGGAACGGGGTTTATTCCTATGACACAGTTTACTACAAAACTACTTAACTTCTTAGCCCAAAAGCAAGATATTGATGAATTTTTTCGTTCATTCCTTGAAACAGTTATGAACGATCTGCTTCAAGCAGAGTTATTAGCCTTTTTAGGGTATGAGCCTTACGATAAGGCTAATTATTTTAAAGCCAACAGTCGTAACGGAACGTATTAACAGAAATTCAAGGTTCAAATATTTGGGGTGAACAGAAAAAGCACCCATGAGGTAAACTCTTGAGTGCTTTGAAACGTTGACATAATCGTATTGATTAACGTTTTGAGAATTGTGATGCTTTACGAGCTTTCTTAAGACCTGGTTTCTTACGTTCAACTTTACGTGAGTCACGTGTAAGAAGTCCTGCGCGTTTCAATGAATCGCGGAAGTCTGGGTCTACTTGAAGAAGGGCACGAGCGATACCGTGACGGATCGCACCTGATTGACCAGCGTAGCCACCACCATCAACGTTTACGAAAACGTCGTATTGACCAACAGTTGAAGTAACTGCGAATGGTTGGTTGATAACCAAACGAAGGTCTGCGTGTGGGATGTACTCTTCAACATCTTTTTTGTTTACAGTGATTTTACCAGTTCCTGGAACAAGGCGAACGCGTGCAACAGCGTTTTTACGACGTCCAGTACCTGCATATTGTGCTTGTGACATAGCTTATTTGTTCCTTTCCTTAGATAAGTCCTGAAATATCAAGAACTTCTGGTTGTTGTGCAGCGTGAGTGTGCTCAGCTCCAACGAATACTTTCAATTTCATACCTTGAGCGCGGCCAAGAGTATTGTGTGGAAGCATACCTTTAACTGATTTTTCAATCAAACGTACTGCATTTTTAGAACGAAGTTCACCAGCAGAGATTTGTTTCAATCCACCTGGGTGGTTTGAGTGAGTGTAGTAGATCTTATCAGTTGCTTTTTTACCAGTCAATTTAACTTTTTCAGCATTGATAACGATTACGAAGTCACCTGTATCAGTGTGTGGTGTGAATGTTGGTTTGTTTTTTCCGCGAAGTACGCTAGCAACAACTGCTGAAAGGCGTCCAAGAGGTACATCAGTTGCGTCAACAACGTACCATTTGCGTTCTACTTGGCCTGGTTTAGCCATGAATGTAGTTTTGTTCATGATTTCTCCTATATGAATATCGTTTTTGTTTACTGGGCGGATGTTCCGGTCCGCGGGGTATTTGAAAGGTTCCGGGGTCTTACAAATGGGGTAAACAATACCGTCTACTATCATACCAAATTTTACTACTAAAAGTCAATAGATATGAAAAATATTTTTGCCGATTTCAGTGTTTAACATCTAGAAAAACCTCGCTTTTGCGAGGCTCTCCTATTTATAAGCTAAGGCACGTTTAAAGGTTTTCCAGATTCCCAAATCATCCGTTTGAAGGACTAGACTAGCATACATGCGTCCGATAAAGGCTGTTGCAGTTACTGCAAAAACAACCGTTATGGCAAGTGAAATCCAAGCTTCTAGACCACTTGCATACCCATTAATAGCTCTAAATGGCATAAAGAAGGTCGAGATGAAAGGAATATAGGAACCAATTTTCAGAACTAAATTGTCTCCTGCAGCACCTAGAGCGGTCACTCCAACGAATCCTGCGATAATCAAGATCATCAGTGGCGACAAGGCCTTTCCTGAATCCTCAGGGCGAGAAACCATAGAACCTAGGAAGGCTGCCAAAACAACATACATAAAGAGACTAACCAATACAAACAATAAGGTATTGAGCGAGAAGGCATCTCCTAGATGATTTAAAATACCAGATTGAGCTAAGATTGGTAGGTCTTTAAAGAGAAGAATGGCAGCCAGCCCACCCACGACGTAAATGCCAATATGAGTCAAAATCACAAGGAGCAGAGCCAGCATACGAGCGTAGAAATAATGACTAGCTCGGATACTAGAGAAGACCACCTCCATGATTTTAGTTCCTTTCTCGCTAGCCACTTCCTGAGCGGTGACGCTAGCATAGGTAATCAAGATCATATAAAGGAAAAATCCTAAGCCCAATGCCGCCATGTTCTGCACTGTTTTTTTATTTTCTTTAGCTTCATCAATCTTCTCTGTATAGTCAACAGTTTGACTCAAGTATTTTTCCTGCTCTTGAGACAAATTAGCTGCCGAACGATTCAGTTGATACTGCAGTTCATTTAGCTTATTGGTTACAGCCAGCTTGATGCCACTTTCAAGAGAAGTTTCACCGTGATAGACGGCCTTGAGAACACTGTCCTCTTGGTCAATGGTTAGGTAACCCTTGATTTTCTCATCCTTGATAGCAGCCTGGGCACTGGCTTCGTCCTTATAATCAAAATTGATACCATTGGTACCCTTGAGTCCCTCAGCTACAGATGGCACTGTTGTTACTACTGCTACCTTGCTATTTTTAGCCATCGAAGAATTTTGGAGATAGCCGATTCCTACAGATAATCCTAAAAAGAGGAACGGCGAAATCACCATAAAGAAGAAACTCCACGACTTGACATGTCGAAGATAGGTTTCCTTCATTACAACCCACATATTTCTCATACTTCCACCCCTGATTCTAGTTTAAAGATTTCATCGATTGTTGGAGCCTGTTGGTCAAAGGTCGCGATGTATTGACCTTGA
>CAUUXT010000015.1:0-11681 GCA_963549015.1 uncultured Streptococcus sp. | reverse complement strand
CGGAAGTGAAGACGGCAGAAGGTACCTGGAGCTTCAAGTCCTACGACAAGACATCGGAAGCAATTAATGGATCAGATGTTAAGTTTGTAGGCACATGGGAATTCACCCCAGCGCCAACAGTGACTCATAAAGCGGTTCATGAGTTTGTCAGTGGAACCCCAGGTAAAGAACTTCCACAAGAAGTGAAAGCCTTGCTTCCGGCAGACCAAACAAACTTGAAAGATGGTAGTCAAGCGACTCCGACTCAACCAAGTCAAACAGAGGTTAAGACTGCAGAAGGCACATGGAGCTTTAAGTCCTACGACAAAGCATCAGAAACCATCAATGGAGCGGATGCCCACTTCGTCGGTACTTGGGAATTTACCCCGGCACCAATTAACAATTCTGGAAATAATAGCCAACCAGAAGAAGGAAGTAGTCAAACTAAGACCTTGTTACCAAACACAGGCTCTGCAGTATCTGGTCTTCTTTCAATCATCGGTCTTGCCTTTGCAAGCCTAGCAGCTTTTGTCCTTCGCAAGAAAGACTAAGTTACTCTTAGTAAATGAGAGATTAACTGCTTAATTCCGTAGTATAAGAAGAGAGAACGAGAAATCGTTCTCTCTTTTTCTTGCATTTTATATCGAGCTGTGATATATTTTGTATAACGAAGTGCGATATATCGAATTAAATAGGAGGTGTGGTTAAATGGAATTAACAGATAAGATCAGGCGTGTTTACCTTCCCATGACTGAAACGGGTTTTTATATCTTATTTTGTCTACAGAAGGAGAACCATGGATATGGTATCACACAAAAGGTCAAGGAGATGACAGATTCGCAAGTTTCGATTAGTCCTGGAACTATGTATGGGACCTTGTCAAAGATGGAAAAGGATGGCTTGATTTCCTTTATCCGGGAAGAGGAAAAACGTAAAATCTATCAGATCACAGACTTGGGACGAAAAGTTTTGGAGATAGAATTGAAACGTATTGAACGGCTCTATAGAAACAGTCGGGAGGAAGGATGATGGAAAAGAAAATTGTTTACCGAATTTTTACAATTGCGGATTATGAGGGAGAGGCTTTATACTTTAGAGAAATGCATGCCAAGGGCTGGAGACTTAGGAAAGTAAGCTATTCTATCTTATTGTTTGTAGTCAAGTATACCTTTGAAAAGTGTCAGCCTGAGCAAGTGTCTTATCAGTTGGATTTTTACCCAATGAAAACATCAGAGAGAACCTCCTATTTACAACTGTTTAAAGACTGTGGCTGGGAGCATATTACAGACTTTAATAGTTTTTCCTATTTTAGAAAAGCACATTCTGAGATTGAATCGGATGCAGAGTTTGAAATTTATAATGATGCTACTGGGAAGTTGGATATGGTTCATCGGATTTTAAGACTGCGGTTAGTACCTGCTTTACTTTTGCTAGCCATACATATACCATTCTTACTTAAATTGCCCAATAGAAGTAATGCGTATGGTCTATGGAGTTTTCTTACGGCCGGGCTAGATATTTTCTTGTCTTTAATCCTTTTGTTAATAGTTGCCTATATTAGCTGGAAGTTATGGCATAAAAAGAAGGAATTATCAGATTTATGATAGGGTAGGTATGCTCAAAATTGGAGGGAAAGTCATGATAAATAAAAAGCAATTTCGGATTTTTACAATAGTTGATTTGGACAAGGAAGAAGAATATTTGCATGAGATGCACTTGAAAGGCTGGAGGTATAGAACTAACCGTTTAGGCTTTTTCTATTTTGAACAATGCCAACCAGATGATGTCATCTATCATATCTGTGATTCTAGATTTCTTAAAAAGTATAAGCATGAACTACAAGAGTTTAGAAATAGCGGTTGGGAATTGATAGAAACAGGTTTTTGTTCAATTCTTCGTAAACCAGCTTCTGATATACTTCCGGAGGAGCAAGTCTATATGAGTAATGACCTCAGATGGGAGGTAATGCGGTCTAGACTTCGATCCTGTACAGCTGCTTTCTCAGGTGGTCTTGTTGTTTGCATGAGTCTATTTCGAGAAGATTTGTCTCAATCTTTCTTTATTATTTTTGTTTTATATGCTTTTCTGATTTCTTATCTAATCTATGGTTTTTTCAGACTTAAAAGGAAATACCAAGTAGATGAGAAGTAAGTTTCTAGGTCTTCAGACTGATTTTTAGCACTCTTGATAAAAGAGTGCTAATTTTTTGAGTTTTTGTCTTGACATTCTCTTCTAAGGGTGTATAATAGAATCATGAGTTAGCACTTGGGTGTATCGAGTGCTAATCGATCGGACAGAGAGGAGTGATGAGATGGTTACAGAGCGTCAGCAGGATATTTTAAATCTGATTATTGACATCTTTACCAAAACGCACGAACCTGTCGGATCCAAAGCTTTGCAAGAGTCTATCAACTCTAGCAGTGCAACCATTCGTAATGATATGGCGGCTCTAGAAAAGCAAGGTTTGCTTGAGAAGACGCATACTTCAAGCGGTCGGATGCCAAGTGTTGCTGGTTTTCAGTACTATGTGAAACACTCACTGGATTTTGACCGATTGGCTGAAAATGAGGTCTATGAGATTGTCAAAGCCTTTGATCAGGAGTTCTTCAAACTGGAGGATATTCTACAAGAGGCTGCTAATGTCTTGACAGACTTGAGTGGCTGCACAGTTGTAGCGCTAGATGTTGAGCCGAGCAGGCAACGGTTGACAGCCTTTGATATCGTTGTTTTAGGGCAACATACAGCCTTGGCAGTATTTACCCTAGACGAGTCGCGAACGGTTACCAGTCAGTTTTTGATTCCAAGGAACTTCTTGCAGGAGGATTTGCTGAAGCTTAAGGCAATCATTCAGGAACGTTTCCTCGGTCACACCGTTCTAGATATTCACTACAAGATTCGAACGGAGATTCCACAGATTATCCAGCGCTACTTCACAACGACGGACAATGTCATCGATCTCTTTGAACACATCTTTAAGGAAATGTTCAACGAAAACATTGTGGTGGCGGGCAAGGTCAATCTCTTGAATTTTGCCAATCTGGCAGCCTATCAGTTCTTTGACCAACCGCAAAAGGTGGCCTTGGAGATTCGTGAAGGCCTACATGAGGATCAGATGCAAAATGTCCGTGTTGCGGACAGTCAGGAATCCTGTCTAGCTGACTTGGCAGTGATTAGCAGTAAATTCCTCGTCCCTTATCGAGGATTTGGAATTTTGGCGATTATCGGTCCAGTCAATCTGGATTATCAGCAATTGGTCAACCAAGTCAATGTGGTCAATCGTGTTTTGACCATGAAGTTGACAGATTTTTATCGCTATCTCAGCAGTAATCATTACGAAGTAAGTTAAAATTGTAATTATTAAAGGAGGCGAAAATGGCCCAAGATAAAAAAATCGAAGAAATGAAAGAAGAGGAAGTTGTGGAAACAACTGAAGAAACAACTCCTGAGAAGTCTGAGTTGGACTTGGCAAATGAACGTGCGGATGAGTTCGAAAACAAATACCTTCGCGCTCATGCAGAAATGCAGAATATTCAACGCCGTGCCAATGAAGAGCGTCAAAACTTGCAACGTTATCGTAGTCAGGACTTGGCAAAAGCAATCTTACCATCGCTTGACAACTTAGAACGTGCACTAGCAGTTGAAGGTTTGACAGACGACGTCAAAAAAGGATTGGAGATGGTGCAAGAGAGCTTGATTCACGCTTTGAAAGAAGAAGGAATCGAAGAAATTGTAGCTGACGGCGAATTTGACCATAACTATCATATGGCCATCCAAACTCTCCCAGCAGACGATGAGCACCCAGCAGATACCATCGCACAAGTCTTCCAAAAAGGCTACAAACTCCATGACCGCATCCTACGCCCAGCCATGGTAGTAGTGTATAACTAGGCTAGAGAACTTAAAAACTTGTCCGAAACGACAATAAACTATGAAGAAAGATAAAAAGCAAGCTGGAGGCTTGCAAGGAAGATGTTGCCCGCCGTGGTGAAAGTTTCAGTAGCGTGTGCTACTGAAACAGGGGATTTTTGAGACAATTGGCTCAAAAATAAGTGATGAAATCCCGAAGGGAGTTGCTCACGTCCCCACCACTTAAGGGAAATATCAAAAAAAGAAGAAAAAACAACAAGGAGAAAAACACATGTCTAAAATTATTGGTATTGACTTAGGTACAACAAATTCAGCAGTTGCAGTTCTTGAAGGAACTGAAAGCAAAATCATCGCAAACCCAGAAGGAAACCGTACAACTCCATCTGTAGTATCATTCAAAAACGGTGAAATCATTGTTGGTGATGCTGCAAAACGTCAAGCAGTCACAAACCCAGATACAGTTATCTCTATCAAATCTAAGATGGGAACTTCTGAAAAAGTTTCTGCAAATGGTAAAGAGTACACTCCACAAGAAATCTCAGCTATGATCCTTCAATACTTGAAAGGTTATGCGGAAGATTACCTTGGTGAAAAAGTAACCAAAGCTGTTATCACAGTTCCTGCTTACTTCAACGATGCACAACGTCAAGCTACAAAAGACGCTGGTAAAATCGCTGGTCTTGAAGTAGAACGTATTGTCAACGAACCAACTGCAGCAGCTCTTGCTTATGGTTTGGACAAGACTGACAAAGAAGAAAAAATCTTGGTATTTGACCTTGGTGGTGGTACATTCGACGTATCTATCCTTGAATTGGGTGACGGTGTCTTCGACGTATTGGCGACTGCAGGGGATAACAAACTCGGTGGTGACGACTTTGACCAAAAAATCATCGATCACATGATTGCAGAATTCAAGAAAGAAAATGGTATTGACTTATCAACAGACAAGATGGCTCTTCAACGTTTGAAAGATGCGGCTGAAAAAGCTAAGAAAGACCTTTCAGGTGTAACTTCAACTCAAATCAGCTTGCCATTTATCACTGCTGGTGAATCTGGACCTCTTCACTTAGAAATGACCTTGACTCGTGCGAAATTTGACGATTTGACTCGTGATCTTGTAGAGCGTACAAAAGTTCCAGTTCGTCAAGCCCTTTCAGATGCAGGTTTGAGCTTGTCAGATATTGACGAAGTTATCCTAGTTGGTGGTTCAACTCGTATCCCAGCCGTTGTAGAAGCTGTTAAGGCTGAAACTGGTAAAGAACCAAACAAATCAGTAAACCCTGACGAAGTTGTTGCCATGGGTGCTGCGATCCAAGGTGGTGTCATCACTGGTGATGTTAAAGACGTTGTCCTTCTTGATGTAACACCATTGTCACTTGGTATCGAAACAATGGGTGGTGTCTTCACAAAACTCATCGACCGTAACACAACAATTCCAACATCTAAATCACAAGTCTTCTCAACTGCAGCAGACAACCAACCAGCCGTTGATATCCACGTTCTTCAAGGTGAACGCCCAATGGCCGCAGATAACAAGACTCTTGGACGTTTCCAATTGACAGACATCCCAGCTGCTCCTCGTGGTATCCCACAAATCGAAGTAACATTTGACATCGACAAGAACGGTATCGTATCTGTTAAGGCTAAAGATCTTGGAACTCAAAAAGAACAAACTATTGTCATCCAATCTAACTCTGGTTTGACTGATGAAGAAATCGACCGCATGATGAAAGATGCAGAAGCAAACGCTGAAGCAGATAAGAAACGTAAAGAAGAAGTTGACCTTCGTAACGAAGTAGACCAAGCAATCTTTGCGACTGAAAAGACAATCAAGGAAACTGAAGGAAAAGGTTTCGATGCAGAACGTGACGCTGCCCAAGCTACCCTTGATGAGCTTAAGAAAGCCCAAGAAGATAACAACTTGGACGAAATGAAAGCAAAACTTGAAGCATTGAACGAAAAAGCTCAAGGACTTGCTGTTAAACTCTACGAACAAGCCGCAGCAGCGCAACAAGCTCAAGCAGGAGCAGAAGGCGCACAAGCAACAGGCAACGCAGGCGATGACGTCGTAGACGGAGAGTTTACTGAAAAATAAGATGCAAAGCCCGTTAAAACCTCACAGTGAAAATAGGAATCTTTTAGTTTCTAGGAAGATTTGTCTTTTTCGCCAAGAGGTTAGGGAGTGCTCGATTTAGCATTACTAGTTTGATTTTTAAAACTAGAACGTCGTAATGATAAGAAGAAATCCAGAGGTTGCAACCCAGCCTCTGTTTTTCGGTAAAAAGGGACTGAACCTGATTTGTTTGGGAATATAAAAGAAAAGAATTGAACCTGACCTAAATCGTGGTTTCGTTCCGTAATATTAATAGAAAGGAATAAGGGTGTTCGTAATTGAACTCGAGCGGAAAGCTTGGAAATTAGATAAACCTCCTAAGAAATCAGGATTTCTTGTCGGTTTCCTAAATTTCAGTCGCTTTCTGTTCGCTCTTAGTATCTTGTATGAACAATACTGAATTTTATGATCGTCTGGGGGTGTCAAAAAACGCTTCGGCAGACGAGATCAAAAAGGCTTATCGTAAGCTTTCGAAAAAATATCACCCAGATATCAACAAGGAGCCTGGTGCTGAGGAAAAGTACAAGGAAGTTCAAGAAGCCTATGAGACTTTGAGTGACGACCAAAAACGTGCAGCCTACGACCAATATGGTGCTGCAGGTGCCAACGGTGGCTTTGGTGGTGCTGGTGGTTTCGGTGGCTTTGACGGAGCAGGTGGCTTCGGTGGTTTTGAGGATATCTTCTCAAGTTTCTTTGGCGGCGGAGGCGGTGCTTCACGCAATCCAAATGCTCCTCGTCAAGGGGATGACCTCCAGTATCGTGTGAACTTGACCTTTGAAGAAGCTATCTTCGGAACTGAAAAAGAAGTCAAGTACAACCGTGAAGCAAGCTGTCGTACATGTAATGGATCTGGTGCTAAGCCAGGGACAAGTCCAGTCACTTGTGGACGCTGTCATGGCGCTGGTGTTATTAACGTCGATACGCAGACTCCTCTTGGTATGATGCGTCGTCAAGTAACCTGTGATGTCTGTCATGGTCGTGGAAAAGAAATCAAAGACCCATGTACAACTTGTCACGGTACAGGTCATGAAAAACAAGCTCATAGTGTACATGTGAAAATCCCTGCTGGTGTGGAAACAGGTCAACAAATCCGCTTAGCTGGTCAAGGTGAAGCTGGCTTTAACGGTGGACCTTACGGAGACTTGTATGTAGTGGTTTCTGTGGAAGCTAGTGATAAGTTTGAACGTGAAGGAACGACTATTTTCTACAATCTGAACCTCAACTTTGTCCAAGCAGCTCTTGGTGATACTGTGGAAATTCCAACCGTGCATGGGGATGTTGAATTGGTTATCCCAGAAGGAACTCAGACTGGCAAGAAATTCCGTCTACGTGGCAAGGGAGCGCTAAGCCTTCGTGGCGGTGCCGTTGGTGACCAATATGTTACAGTTAATGTTGTAACTCCTACAGGCTTGAACGACCGTCAAAAAGCAGCACTTAAAGAATTCGCAGCTGCAGGTGACTTGAAAGTCAATCCAAAGAAAAAAGGCTTCTTTGACCATATAAAAGATGCCTTTGAAGGAGAATAAAACAAAAAGAGCCGATGGGCTCTTTTTTTGTTATCATTAAAAATTTAGTGTCGAAAAATCATTTTCCAGTTAGTCTACTATTTGTACTTTTGAGTGAGCAAGCCAGCCACATCCATCTCCTGAATGAGTTGCTTAAGTTCCGCTTCTTTACCAGATTTCACAGTGACAGTATCGATATGTTTGATCGCCGAATTATTTTGAATATCCACTAAGGTCAAAGCTTTTTCATAGAATGCAATTCCCTTTTTAAGACTTTCCTGATCTTTCCAAAAGAGAATTGAGTAATTAGGGTTAAATGTCTTTCCGATTTCTTGGAAATACTTCTCACTTTCCTTTTCTAAAAATTGTATTAAACCATGATTGAACAAGTTGTCTCCTACCTTATAGCATGAAATATCCCCTGCCTGTAGGAAATAGACTTCGAGTCGGTTTTTGGTAAGTTTTGGACTTTCTTTTAGGACGGGGTGACTATTGATAACCTCATCTGAGAAAGTAACATAAAAATCTAGGCCTCCACCCTCGTATTGATAGTGTCCATCCGATTCGACTTTCTCGGGAGGGAGGTCAAGGGAGATAAAGATTTGTTTTAAGGCTTCATTCCCCTCACGGATGTCACTCGGTGAAGCCTTGAAAAGATTGGCCACTAGTAGAAATGCCAAGGCTACAAGAAGGCAGAGGCAGCCGCAAGGGATCGCGATGACCTTCGCTAGAACTTTTACAAACTGTTTCATTTTCATTCCTCTTCTTTGTTTGGACTTGACAACCCAAAATGGATTTAAGGAAAGTTGTTGGCTCTTTTTACTTATCCTCAAGCTCCTGTGTTTCTTTTATCACAGCTAGTCTAGTCTGGAAATCTTTTTCCAAGACTTTGAACTTGTAGGTCAAGTCTTTTTGGTATTCCTTGATAAGGGCTTTTTGTTGGTCGATGATTTGCAGGCTGTTTTGGATGATATCCAAATCATCCTTGATAGCTTCGACGCGGTCAGTTGTATCTAGCACTTCATCCTGAATGGCTTGGCGATTTTTCACGACAAAATAACTTCCAGCTGCAGCTCCTGCAAATAGCAATAGATTGGATAGTTTCATGGCATCTCCTTAGGCATTTCTAATAGTTTCAGCGACTTGGGCAAGTTTGTCAAAGTCTGGTTCGTGGGCAATAAAGTCAATCTTGAGGTCGTCTTCTGCACCGTAGCGAGGTACGAGGTGCACGTGAGTATGAAAGACCGTTTGACCAGCAATTTCCTCGCAGTTGGCAATGATATTCATGCCGATAGCTTTGGTAGCCTTCATGACTTTTTGAGCCACTGTTGGCACTTGTGCAAAGAGTTGGCTAGCGCTGGCGGCATCCATCTCCAAAAGATTGCGATAGTGCTCTTTTGGTACAATGAGGGTGTGTCCAGGCGTTACTTGAGAGATATCAAGAAAGGCAAGAATCTGCTCATCCTCGTATACTTTTGAAGCAGGAATCTCCCCTGCGATGATCTTACAAAAAATGCAATCTGACATAAAATCCACCTCTACTGTATTGAATTTTGATATAATATAGCTACATTATACCAGATTCGGAGAAAATATGTTAGAAATTAAAAACCTGACAGGAGGCTATGTTCACGTTCCTGTCTTGAAAGATGTGTCCTTTACAGTTGAAAGTGGGCAGTTGGTCGGTTTGATTGGGCTCAACGGTGCTGGGAAATCAACGACAATCAATGAGATTATTGGTCTGTTGACACCTTACAGTGGGGAAATCAAGATTAACGGTCTCACCCTGCGAGAAGATGCGACCAGCTATCGCAAGCAGATTGGGTATATCCCAGAAACGCCTAGTCTGTATGAGGAATTGACCCTCAGAGAGCATATTGAGACGGTTGCCATGGCCTATGGTATTGAGCAAAAAGTGGCTTTTGATCGTGTGGAACCTTTGTTAAAAATGTTTCGTTTGGATCAAAAATTAGACTGGTTTCCAGTACATTTCTCAAAAGGGATGAAGCAGAAGGTCATGATTACCTGTGCTTTTGTCGTAGATCCGAGTCTTTTCATCGTTGATGAGCCTTTTCTTGGCCTCGATCCGCTGGCCATTTCTGACTTGATTCAGCTTCTGGAAGTAGAAAAGCAAAAAGGCAAGTCCATTCTCATGAGTACCCATGTTTTGGATTCGGCGGAGAAGATGTGTGATGCCCTTGTCATCCTCCACAAGGGGGAGGTGCGAGCTCAGGGGAACCTTCAGCAACTGCGGGATGCATTTGCCATGCCTGAAGCGAGTTTGAATGATATTTACTTGGCTCTGACCAAAGAGGAGGAGCTATGAAATACTTGTTTTTAAAGCGAAAGCAGGCTTTTCGTAAAGAGTGTGTCGGTTATCTGCGTTATGTTCTCAATGACCACTTTGTCTTGTTCCTGCTAGTTCTCATCGGTTTTCTAGCTTACCAGTACAGTCAACTCTTGCAAGATTTTCCTGAAAATCATTGGCCCATCCTCTTGTTTTTAGGGATTGTATCTGCCTTGCTTTTAGCTTGGGGAGGAATCGCGACCTACATGGAAGGACCTGACAAGCTCTTTCTCTTAGTCAGTGAAGAGGAGGTCAAGTTGTACCTCAAAGGGCAGACGACGCGCTCACTGGTCTTTTGGCTCTTTGTCCAAACCCTTTTCTTGCTTTTATTTGCGCCCTTATTTTTAGCCATGGGCTATGGCTTGCCAGTCTTTCTTGCCTATGTGCTTTTATTAGGAGCTGGGAAATACCTAGTCTTTCGTCAAAAAGCCAGTAAATTTCTTACTGAGACTGGATTGGACTGGGACTATGTGATCGCCCAAGAAAGCAAGCGCAAGCAAGTCTTGCTTCGTTTCTTTGCTCTCTTTACTCAGGTTAAGGGCGTTTCAAATAGTGTCAAGCGTCGCGCTTATCTGGATTTCATCCTAAAGACTGTTCAAAAGGTGCCAGGGAAGATCTGGCAAAACCTCTATCTTCGTTCTTATCTGCGAAATGGAGATCTCTTTGCCCTCAGTTTCAGGCTTCTCTTGCTTTCCTTGTTAGCTTTGCTCTTTATCGAGCAAGTTTGGATCGCAACGGCAGTGGTAGTTCTATTTAACTACCTCTTGCTCTTCCAGTTGTTGGCTCTCTATCATGCCTTTGACTACCAGTACTTGACCCAGCTCTTTCCATTAGAAAAAGGGGAGAAAGAGAAGGGACTACAGGAAGTTATCCGAGGATTGGCAGGTTTTGTTTTAATGGTTCAACTGATAGTTGGTTTGATTACCCTCCAAGAAAAACTAGCCCTTCTAGCCCTGCTTGGAGCTGGACTGGTTTTACAAGTCTTGTATTTGCCTTATCAGGTAAAACGTCAGATGCAGGATTAATCTTACTTATAGGACACTAAAAAAGAAGTTGAGTTCTGTCTCAGCTTCTTTTATTTTCTACAAGATAATAGTTGGTCCGTAGAGACTTAGCTTGGTTTTGACTTGGTCAAAGTGGAAACGGTCATAGGCCCGCCAAGCGGCGCGAGTAGGAGCATCTGGATTGAGAGCGCTGAGACCCAGGAGAAGACTGGAAGTCTGGTAAAATTTTTCCAGCTCAATCAAGAATCGATTATCCACTGTCTCAGTTTTAGAGAGAAAGTCAAGGATATTGTTCAGCTGCTCCTGAAAACGGACATCGTCAGCTGTTGCCTGTTTGCAGACTTGGTAGGCTTTGTTTAACTCAGTTATCAGTTCCTGAGCTCTTTTGATTGGGTCTGTAACCGTCATGAGAATGCCTCCTTTGTGCTGGTTCTAAAGTTGTTTCAAGTGATTGTCTTTCTATAATCATAGCTTATCACTTTTACCTCTTTTTTTACCTTCAAATCTTTAATTGTCATTGAAATTTCCTGAATGGTTATTGCAGGATTTTATGATAAAATAATTGTAAGATTATCATAGTCATTTTGCGAATGATTCGACACTTTAGGAATTTTTGAGAACCGTTTAGGATTTGGTGAAAAATAGTTTCTAGATTTATGCTATCCTCTTTTTAGGAGGTTTTATCCATGAGCTACATTATCATCCAAAAAGAGAAAGAAATTTTCAAATTAAACATAGAGGATATCTACTATATCCAAACGCATCCAAGCAAAGCCCATACCGTGCAGATTGTTACAGAAAACGCTAGCTTTGATCTATTTCAAAATTTAAGCAATCTTGAGAAACAATATGGAGAAACCTTGACG
>CAUUXT010000014.1:0-12346 GCA_963549015.1 uncultured Streptococcus sp. | reverse complement strand
AGCAAGAACTGTCGTTGTTAAGATAGAAAGAATGATTCCTCCTTTGATACCCTTGATAACAAAGAAAATCGTAATCGCCAAACCTGCAATAGCCACTAAAACAGCTGGATTATTAAAGCTAACCAGACCTGGAACTGCTGAAGAGTTTGCTGTAATGGCTGCTTGGGCCTTATCAGCACCCTCACCAGCAACTGTATAACTTCCTGGATCAATAGAGAATTTCAAAAGACCAGCATTCTTAATCCCTACATAGGCAAGGAAGACACCGATACCTGCTGAAATAGCCGAACGAAGCGCATTGGGAATAGATTCAATAATCATTTTACGAACATTTGTTAAGGTAATGATTAGTGAAATAATCCCACAGATAAAGACCATAGCCAAGGCCTCTTGCCATGAATAACCAAGTCCAAATACGACTGTAAAGGTAAAGAAGGCATTGAGTCCCATACCTGGTGCTTGAGCATATGGCAGGTTCGCATAGAAGGCCATCATCAGGGTACCAGCTACTGCACCAATAATCGTTGCTAGGAAAACACCTTGAGCAGGCATCCCTGTCTGCGCAAGCATTTGTGGGTTTACAAAGAGAATGTAACTCATTGCAAAGAAAGTTGTTAAACCAGCGAGAACCTCCGTACGAACGTCCGTCCCGTTCTCTTTTAGTTTAAATAGTTTATCCATTATGAATCTCCTTTTGTTTTTTACGAACAATATTAGTATTATACCACTTATCATTCACCTTTTCAATATGTTTATTTGGTTTATTTACTAAATGGGAACAATTTTTGTTTTTTATCTCGAGTCTGCTTTTCTTCTTTCTTTTTGATATAATAGTAGACATCTTATCTGGAAACGACTAGGAAGGTTTATATGACTAAAAAAATTATTGCAGTCGATTTGGACGGAACCCTGTTGAATAGCGAAAGCAAGCTCTCCGATTTTACCAAAGAGACAATCAAAAAAATTTCAGAAAAAGGACACCATGTCATCATCACGACGGGGCGTCCGTATCGCATGGCAAAAGACTTCTACCGCGAACTAGGATTGCATACTCCCATGATTAACTTTAACGGTTCCCTTACCCATCTACCAGGACAGGCTTGGGAGCATGAAAAGTGCTTAACCTTGGACAAAAAATACCTCCTAGATATGGTCAAACGTAAAGAGGATATCCAGGCCGACTTTATTGCAGGAGAATACCGTAAGAAATTTTACATTACAGCTCCGAATGAAGAAATTGCGGACCCTAAACTATTTGGCGTAGAGAACTTCCAACCGGAAAATCAATTCAAACCCGAACGAGTAACCAAGAATCCTAACTGCATTCTCTTGCAAACAAGGGTTGAAGACAAATACGCTCTAGCGGACGAGATGAATCGTTTTTATCAGCACCAACTAGCTATCAATACCTGGGGTGGTCCCCTCAACATCCTCGAGTGTACTCCCAAGGGTGTAAACAAGGCCTTTGCTCTAGAGTACCTGCTCAATGTGATGAATCGTGATAAAAAAGACTTAATCGCCTTTGGTGATGAGCATAATGATACGGAAATGTTGGCATTTGCAGGCAAGGGATATGCTATGAAAAACGCCAATCCTTCTCTCCTTCCATATGCAGACGAACAACTTCCTCTGACCAACGAAGAAGACGGGGTAGCCCACGCTTTACAAAATTTATTCCTATAAAAAGGAGGATTGCTATCCTGCAATCTTTCCTTTTATTTTCATTCTATTTTCATGAAGGCCACTCATTTTCAGTATTTTTATATTAAATTTTCTATTGCTATTTTCATATATTTTTTGAAATTATTTATATATTAACATTTTGTAAGCCTATTTTCATTGAAAACTTTTACAATTTTCGAAAAAGTAGTTGATTTTTATATGAAAACGATTTATACTAGGTACGTCTGAGGTTTTTTAGGAAACCTATAAGTCAAACATTTTAAAAGGAGGAACGACAATAATGAGTATCGGAATCATTATTGCGAGCCACGGCGAATTTGCTGCGGGTATTCATCAGTCAGGATCTATGATCTTTGGTGAACAAGAAAAGGTTCAAGTTGTAACCTTTATGCCAAATGAAGGTCCAGATGATCTTTACGCTAAATTCAACAACGCTGTGGCTGCATTTGACGCAGAAGATGAGGTTCTAGTATTGGCTGACCTTTGGAGTGGATCTCCATTCAACCAAGCTAGCCGCGTGATGGGAGAAAATCCTGAGCGTAAGTTTGCCATCATCACAGGGCTTAACTTGCCGATGTTGATCCAAGCCTACACTGAGCGCCTTATGGACGCTACTGCAGGTGTGGATAAAGTCGCTGCGAATATCATTAAAGAAGCCAAAGATGGCATCAAGGCTCTTCCAGAAGAGCTCAATCCAGTTGAGGAAGGGGCTAGTGCTGCGGCTGCTCCAGTTGCCCAAGCTGCTATTCCAGAAGGAACTGTTATCGGAGACGGTAAATTGAAAATCAATCTTGCTCGTCTTGACACACGTCTTCTTCATGGACAAGTCGCAACTGCTTGGACACCAGATTCAAAAGCAGACCGTATCATCGTTGCTTCAGATAACGTTGCAAACGACGAATTGCGTAAAGAATTGATCAAGCAAGCTGCTCCTAACGGAGTAAAAGCGAACGTTGTACCAATCAAAAAATTGATTGAGGTTGCAAAAGATCCTCGTTTTGGTAACACACATGCTCTTATCTTGTTTGAAACACCTCAAGATGCCCTTCGTGCCATCGAAGGTGGCGTGCCAATCAAGACCCTTAACGTTGGTTCTATGGCCCACTCAACAGGTAAAACAATGATCAACAACGTCTTGTCTATGGACAAAGATGATGTTGCAACATTTGAAAAAATGCGTGACCTCGGTGTTGAATTTGATGTACGTAAAGTACCAAACGACACGAAAAATGATTTGTTTGACTTGATTAAAAAAGCAAACGTTCAATAAATTTTAATCTGTTTCTATCATTTTTGAAAACAGGATTAAATACTTTATTAAAACTAAATAGAAAAGGAATAAAACCATGTCAGATATTTCAATCATTTCTGCTATCTTGGTTGTAGTTGTTGCCTTCCTTGCAGGTCTTGAAGGTATCCTCGACCAATTCCAATTCCATCAACCAATCGTCGCATGTACCCTTATCGGACTTGTAACAGGTAACCTTGAAGCAGGTGTTATGCTTGGTGGATCTCTTCAAATGATCGCCCTTGGTTGGGCTAACATCGGAGCTGCCGTAGCTCCTGACGCTGCTCTTGCATCTGTTGCTGCAGCGATCATCTTGATCAAAGGTGGTAACTTTACTACTGAAGGTATCGCCGTCGCAACAGCCACAGCTATCCCTCTTGCTGTAGCTGGACTTTTCTTGACAATGATTGTTCGTACAATCTCAGTTGCCTTGGTTCACTCAGCTGACGCAGCTGCAAAAGAAGGAAACATTGCGGCTGTTGAACGCGCTCACTACTTTGCCCTTGTTCTTCAAGGTCTTCGTATCGCTATCCCTGCAGCCTTCCTTATCGCTATCCCTGCTTCTGCTGTTCAAGACGCTCTTGGCCTAATGCCAGAATGGTTGAATGGTGGTATGGCTGTCGGTGGTGCTATGGTCGTTGCCGTTGGTTACGCTATGGTTATCAACATGATGGCAACTCGTGAAGTATGGCCATTCTTCGCTATCGGTTTTGCTCTTGCAGCTATCTCTCAATTGACTTTGATTGCCCTTGGTGTCATCGGTGTTGCCCTTGCTTTCATCTACCTTAACCTTACAAAACAAGGTGGAAACGGTGGCGGCGGAGCTGCGACTTCTAACGACCCAATCGGTGATATCCTAGAAGACTACTAGAAAGGGAACAATCATGGCTGAAAAAATTCAATTATCAAAATCAGATCGTCAAAAAGTTTGGTGGCGTTCACAATTCCTTCAAGGTTCTTGGAACTACGAGCGTATGCAAAACTTGGGTTGGGCTTACTCATTGATCCCAGCTATCAAAAAATTGTACACTAAAAAAGAAGACCAAGCGGCTGCTCTTGAGCGTCACCTTGAGTTCTTCAACACTCACCCATACGTAGCTGCTCCAATCATGGGGGTTACTCTTGCACTTGAAGAAGAGCGCGCTAATGGTGTTGAAATCGACGATGCCGCTATCCAAGGGGTTAAGATCGGTATGATGGGACCTCTTGCTGGTATCGGTGACCCAGTATTCTGGTTTACAGTTCGTCCTATCCTTGGAGCCCTTGGTGCATCACTTGCTGCATCTGGTAATATTGTTGGTCCCCTTCTCTTCTTCTTTGGATGGAATGCTATCCGTATGGCCTTCCTATGGTACACACAAGAGTTCGGTTACAAAGCTGGATCTGAAATCACTAAAGACATGTCTGGTGGTATCTTGAAAGACATCACTAAAGGAGCATCTATCCTTGGTATGTTCATCCTTGCCGTTCTTGTACAACGTTGGGTATCTATCAACTTCACTGTTAACCTTCCTGGTAAACAATTGGCAGAAGGTGCTTACATCAACTTCCCAGAAGGACCTGTAACAGGTGGAGAATTGAAGGGAATTCTTGGTCAGGCTCTTAGTGGTTTGAGCTTGGATAGCGTTCAACCACAAACACTTCAAGGTCAGTTGAACTCATTGATTCCAGGATTGATGGGACTTCTCCTTACTTTCCTCTGCATGTGGTTGCTTAAGAAAAAAGTATCACCAATCGCAATCATCCTTGCTCTCTTTGCAGTAGGTATTGCAGCTCGTTTCTTTGGTATCATGTAATCCAAACTATCGAGAATATAGATAAAAAAGAATCAGGATCAAATCCTGATTCTTTTTGTGTATCAACTTTTTCTTCTAGTCAGATAATGCAGGCTCCCAATCACCACTGCTAGGACGGCTACATAGAGCACTTGAGTGGTTTCTAGAGGCACGAAAGCTCCTCGCAGGATAAAGGTATTGGCAAGCACTCCAACAAGAGCTGCAAGACTCAAAATTATGAGCAAGACTAGTTTGTATCGATTAAAAGGTAGGCTGACCTTGGCAACTAGACACAGACCATTGATCATAGCAAGGAGGTATCAAATAAATTTGACCTGACCTGGGACAGTGATAAAGAAGTTCGTCAAGAGTACACTAACAACCAGAATGCCACCACCAATCGCAGCATTGGTCAAAATATCTCGCATAAAATGTGTGCTGACCTTTTCTTTATTGGACTCAAAAGTTAGGAAGAAAGATGGAATCCCAATCGTAATGGCTGAAATGATTGTAAACTGAATAGGGATAAAGGCAAATTCCAAACCAAATATCACACTCAAAATGGCAAACACGATAGAGAAGAAGGTCTTTGTTAGAAAGAGAGAGGCGACCTTTTGGATGTTGTTGATGACCCGGCGTCCTTCCATCAAGATATCATAAAATACTGCAAAGTCATCTGTGAGAAAAACAATATTGGATACACTTTTGGCTGCGCTGGTAGCACCATTCATAGCAAAACTGATATCTGCTTTCTTGAGAGCCAGAACATCATTGACCCCGTCACCGCTCATGGCAACTGTTTTACCAGCCTTTTGCAAAATAGTCACCATCTTTTCTTTCTGTTCAGGTGTTACCCGACCAAAGATATCGTGTTCCAAGACCACTCTCTCAAAGTCATCATCGCTCACCTTGGTCATATCAATCGCACGGGCTTCTTCCTTAAAACCTGCCTTACGAGCCACCCCATATACAGCCACATGATTATCACCACTGATAATCTTCACTTCAACACCTTGAGATTCGAAATAGTCAAAGGTTTCCTTGGTATTGTCTTTAATCTCATCCGACAAAACGACGTGCCCTAGTAGTTCCATATTGGCTGGACTCGTGATGTGGTCCTTACTATGGGCAAGTGTTAAGATTCGAAAACCTTGCTGCTTCAGATGTTCATAGTAGGTATCCATCGGCTGGGTAAAGCCTAAAAACTCATAGGCACCGAAGAAATAGGTCCCACCATCTTTTACTTGGACAAAGGAATACTTGTTTTTGCTTGAAAAGGCACCGACTTCTTGAACTTCCCACTTTTTCTCACAGGTTAAGTAAGTCTTCAGAGCTCGGGAAGTTGCATTTTCATCCTCGAAATAAGCCAGATAAGAAGACAGTTTCTCTGCTACATTAGAATCCATTTCTTGGACCTTCATATTACCAGTAGTGATGGTTCCAGTCTTATCAAAACAAAGAACATCTACACGCGCTAAGGTCTCTACACAATATAGCTCCTGCACCAGAACCTTCTTTCTAGCCAGCTTCATGGCAGCTACTGCTAGGGATACACTGACCAGGAGAATCAAGCCCTCTGGAATCATGCCGACCAAGGCACCAGAACTTCCCAAGACAATCTCAACATAAGATCGTCCTAGACTAAAACCTCTGACATAGAGCAGAATGGCAACTGGCACCAGCAAGATGGAAACGATTTTTAAAATCTTATCCATGTAATCGCGTAGTTGAGAAGGGTATTTTTTGAATTCCTTGCTGGATTTTGCGAGTTTGTTGATATAACTATCCTGCCCCACAGCCGTTGCTGTAACCAGACAAGTACCGCTGACGACATTGCTTCCACTCATCAGCTGGTCACCAACAGTTTTAAAGACTGAATCACTCTCACCCGTCAGCAAGGACTCATCAACTTCAATATTCCCTTCAAGGACTTCTGCATCGACAGGCACCTGATCACCCAGATTGAGATGCAGATACTCCCCCAGAACGATGTCCTCTGGATCAATCTCAATCGTTTGACCATCTCGATTGACTTTGTACTTACTTTTACCTAGCAAACTTAGCTTTTCTAAAGCATTTTTTGAACGCACTTCTTGGAAAATCCCGATGGCTGTATTGATAGCAATCACGCCTAAAAAGAGCATATTCTCAAATCGCAAGGTTGTGGCTACCAGAACTGCCAGAACCAAGTTCATGGCATTAAAGAAGGTAAAGATATTTGAAACGACGATTTCCTTTGTTGTTTTATAGGGTTTAATGTCACTGATGTTTCGTTGACGATCCTTGATGTCTTGGCTACTTAAATACTTCATTTCTACTCCAATATCCTTTTGTACTACTATAGTAACACATATCTTTTTCTCTGTCACTTAAAGACTTAAAATAAGAAGGAGTTACTTGACAAGCATCATCTGTCACCACTTTTAAAAAAAGAGGCTAGAATTTCCCTAACCTCTTTTCTTTATGATTTATTCTGCCAAGGCACCCATTGGATCCCAAGGTGCGAGCAAGATTGGTTCTGCTTCATAAGCAGCTTGTTCTTCTGCTGTCAGCAATTCTTTGCGAATAACGATTTGGTAAGTGTATTCGTCCATCCAAGCGTCTGAGGCAACAAAGTAACCATCTGCACCGACCTTGTCTCCCCATGAGTTTTCAACCTTCCACTTGGTTGATTTGCCATTTTCGTCCAAGTCTACACCTGTCAAGACCATGGCGTGGGTCATCAAGCTTTCGCTGTAGTCCAAACGTCCAGCTTTGTCTTGAGTGAGTTGAATATCCATGCTTGATTCAAAGTCATAAACATCTGTCGCAAGGATTCCAGCTTTGCGGTTGCTAAGTTGGCCGACATCTGAACCAAACCAAACAGTTTCTCCTGTTTGCATTTGGGCAATCGCCAATTCTTTCAAGCGTTCCATTGGAACGTTGATGTAGCGAACTGCACGGCTACCAACCACATTTCCTAACATCTCAACTGTGTAAGATTTGCCGTAAGGCTTGTCAGCAGTTGGAGCATTGATAACAGAAACGTAGTCTTCTAAAGGAAGATTGACATATTTCTTGTAAAACTCTTGTGGAGTGATACCCTTTTCACTTTGGTAGTTATCATCCTTGTCACGGTAAGCAAAGTCAAATTTACGCGGTGGAAGCCCTAGTGACATAGCAAGGAAGTTAAAGATTTCTTGCAAGAGGTCTTCTTTCTTAGCCTGAATAGTCGCTTGGTCTGCACCAGAAGCGAGCAAGTCACGCAAGATTTGAGCATCTTGGCGAAGCAATTTGTTGAGAATAGCATTTAGCTCACGGCTGCTGCTAGATGAAACAGACTCAGGGTAAACGGACTTAGGAACGACACCATATTTTTCAAAGAGGGCAACGACCATATCCCACTGTCCACCATCTTGTTGAGGTGTTTGGAGTAGGAAGCTAACCTTGCGGCTCGTCAATTCTTGGTCTGCAGTCGCAATGACTTGTTCTAAGAACCAGTTAGATTTTTCATACTTGTCCCAGAAGAAAGTGTGGGCTTGTGACAATTCAAAGTTTTCCAATTTGTATTGAGAGATGAGTTTGTGACGGAAGGTGTTGAGAGCTGCAAACATCCAACAACGACCAGACGCTTTCTGGTTAGTAACCTTGTCCTTGGTCAAATCTAATGAGAAAACAGGTGCATTGTCTACATGACTTTGGCGACATTCTAGAGCTGCAAAAATTCCGTTGTGGCTGGCAGCATTTTCAATCGCTTGGTATTTGACATTTGCTTCATAGTTAGCAAATAATTGATCCGTAAATGATTCTTGAATCGCGTTCATAGATTCCTCCTTTTATTCTACAGTCTATTATAACTCTTTTCACAAAGGAAGCAACTGAAAACATAAAAAGGCAAGGACATTCTCCTCGCCTTTTCTAAAATAAATCAAATTAAACAATACTCGCAAGGAGAACCTCTAACTCCTCCTTGGTCAGGCGACGCCATTCTCCTCGTTCTAAATTCTCGCCCAAGGCTAAAGTTCCCATAGTCAAACGTTGTAGGTCCACCACTTCCTTGCCACAGTAGGCCACCATACGCTTGACTTGATGGAACTTCCCTTCAGCAATGGTCACACGGATTTTGCTTTGATTCTTTTCTGTATCTATGGAAATAATCTCCAGTCTAGCAGGCTGGCAGGTAAAGTCCTTGAGCGGAATCCCCTTAGCAAATGTCTCCACGTCTTCTTGGCTCATGATGCCCTTGACTTGCGCCAGATAGGTCTTATCCACATGACGCTTAGGTGAAAGAAGAGCATGGGCCAGCTGACTATCATTGGTCAAGAGTAGGAGACCATGTGTATCGATATCCAAGCGCCCTACTGGGAAAACTCCCTTGCTTCGAGCCACATCATCCAACAAATCTAGAACCGTTCTGTGCTTGGAATCCTCTGTCGCTGAAATTACTCCCTGGGGCTTGTTCATCATGTAGTAGACAAACTCCTCGTACTCTAGCACTTGACCATCAAAGCGAATTTCGTCTCTTTCTTCATTAATCTGCAATTTAGCTGACTTTTCTTTTTTACCATTTACCGTCACGCGCCCAGCCTTGAGCAAGTTTTTGACCTCTGTTCGACTCCCCACAGCGCAGGCAACTAAAAATTTATCTAATCTCATAAAACTATTATATCATACTCAAAAGGAGGCTAGCCCAAGTGACCAACCTCCTTTCCTTTTCAGAGTCGGAAAGCTAACTTCCTCTGTCCCAGAAGATAGCTAAGACAATCATGGCACCGAGAACTGCTGGGATAATGGCTGTACCGTTTAGGCTTGGCCCCCAAGAACCAAAGAGTAATTGTCCTAGAAAGGCACCAATCCAACCGAGGAACATCTTCCCAAAGCATCCCATACGTTCTCCACGATTGGTGATAGCTCCAGCTAATAGTCCGATTAAAAAGCCGACAAACATGCTTCCAATCATAGCTTCTCCTTAATTTGCCCAATCTCCATTACGGAAGAGTGGTACGCGTGTGCCATCCTCACGGATACCATCGATATCCATTAGATTCGAACCAATCATAAAGTCCACGTGAACATCTGAACGGTTAAGTCCTGCAGCTTCAAGCTCTTCTTCGCTCATCTCTGCACCACCAACAACACTAGTTGCATATGCTGCACCGATAGCCAAGTGGTTTGAGGCATTTTCATCGAAAAGGGTGTTGAAGAAGGTAATACCTGACTGAGAAATTGGGCTTGGATCTGGCACCAAGGCACATTCACCCAAGGCACGCGCACCCGCATTTTCAAAGACAAGGTCTTTCATGACCTGATCACCCTTCTCAGCAGTGATATCTACGATTTGTCCATCCTTAAAGGTCACTTTAATGCCTTCAATGATGTTTCCATTATAACTAAGCGGTTTTGTAGAAGTGACATAGCCATCTGCACGACGGAAGTCAGGCGCTGTGAAGACTTCCTCTGTCGGCATATTTGGCAAGAACCCTTCTCCCTGTGCATTGATAGCACCAGCTGATTCCCAAACGTGGTTTTTCGGCAAACCAAGTGTCAAATCTGTTCCTGGCGCTGTGTAGTGAAGGGCTGAAAATTGTTCTTTATTAAGCATATCTGCCTTGCTCTTGAGGATGGCTGCATGTTCTTCCCAAGCCTTAACTGGATCTTCTTCATAGACACGGCAAGTTTTGAAGATTTGGTCCCAAAGGAGATCGACTGCTTCTTCATCGCTCGCAGCATTTGGAAAGACTTTCTTAGCCCACTCAAGCCCAGCAGCGGCTGCTACAGTCCAGCTAACCTTGTTGGATTGCGTTGCGATGCGCATTGGCTTCATAGCAAGTCCCATCGCTTTAGCAGAAGCTGAAAGCTTGTCAGCGTCCACACCGTTCAAGGCACCTGGGTCAGAAGAACGGACACCAAGACGGCTAGCCTTGTTCTCCAAGAGATAGTTCATTTCAGCAATCTTGTATTCTGGCACATTGTCCAGGCGCTCCATCGGAGCATAGAGGAATTTCTCACGGCTAATCACATCATCTGTCCACTGAACGATGACCTCATGAGCACCCAAGGCATAAGCTTCCTTCACGATTAGATGAGCTAACTCGCGTTGCTCCACATCAATAGAGAGAGCCAAAGTGTGACCAGGTTGCACGTTGATTCCGTTCGCAACCAATAATTTCGCATATTTTTCTAGATTTTCTTTAAAATTTGGTAAAACCATTTTATTTTTCCTTTTCTATTTTTCTTTTAAAGCAGAAAACAATCCTGCTAAAGCAATGGCACCCGACAGAAGCACTGTCGATAGGATAATTGTTTCATCTGCCAGCTCTAGCTGATAGTCAAAAACCTTTTCAGCTGGTTTGTCTTCCGCAAAGATTCTAAGTTTCATAAAGATGTTCTCCGTTCTAATTCTTAAAACAAATCATCAAACAAACTCAACTGGTTATCCTCTGGCATATTACCAAGAATCCCCATTTCATCCATCTTTTCAACCAAGGTTGATGAAAGTCCACCACGCTTGCGGAGTTCTGTCTTAGAAAGGAACTCACCCTCTTGGCGCGCTCGCACCAACTGCTTGGCAACGTTCTCTCCCAGACCATCCATTGCTACAAATGGCGGAATGAGGGTATCCCCATCGATGAGGAACTCTGTTGCCTGACTACGGTAGAGATCGAGTTTGCCAAATTTGAAACCACGTTCCCACATTTCATTGACAATCTCAAGAGTTGTATAGAGATCAATTTCCACATTAGAGGCTTCATTGTTCTTCCGTTTTTCAGAGATTTCCTCCATTCTGCGCTTAATGGCATCCAAGCCCGCACCCATTGTCTTGATATCAAAGGCCTTGGCACGGATTGAGAAATAAGCACAGTAGTAATAAATGGGATGGTGAACCTTGAAGTAGGCCACACGCAAGGCCATCATAACGTAGGCTGCCGCGTGAGCTTTAGGGAACATGTATTTGATTTTCCCACAGGACTCGATATACCACTCTGGCACCTTATTGGCCTTCATAGCCTCGATGTAGCCATCTCGCTCCTCTTCGGAAATCTTTAGCCACATGCCTTTACGTACCCGTTCCATGATAGTAAAAGCCATCTTAGGTTCAAGACCAGCATGCATGAGATAAACCATGATATCGTCCCGACAACCGATAACAGTCGATAGGTCCGCAATCCCTTGCTTGATCAGATCCTGGGCGTTCCCCAGCCACACATCGGTACCGTGGGATAGACCAGACAGCTGAAGTAACTCCGCAAAAGTCGTCGGATGCGTCTCATCTACCATTCCACGTACAAAGTTGGTTCCGAACTCTGGAATTCCCAGCATCCCTGTCGGAGTTCCAATTTGCTCAGGCGTCACCCCTAAAACTTCCGTTCCAGAAAAGAGAGCCATAACGCTTTCATCATCCATGGGGATTTCATTAGGGTCAATACCAGACAAGTCCTGCAATTTCCGAATCATGGTCGGATCATCATGCCCCAGTACATCAAGTTTGAGAACGTTCTCGTCGATATCGTGGAAGTTAAAGTGAGTCGTCTGCCATTCAGCCCTCACATCAACCGCTGGATACTGAACAGGCGTAAAATCGTAGACATCCATGTAGTTAGGAATAACAACGATTCCCCCC
>CAUUXT010000013.1:0-12989 GCA_963549015.1 uncultured Streptococcus sp. | reverse complement strand
ACGGATGATCATCTGGTTATGGTGAAAATTGAGGATCTTATTCTAGCAGATATCGATAAGAATTTGTTGACCATTTATACGGTAGATGGGATTTATAAAACTAAGGAAACATTGACAAACTTTCAGAATCGGATTAACCGGCGTAACTTTATACAGATATCACGTCATTCAATTATAAACATTGACCATCTAGAGTCATTATCGGATAGTTTTTCAGGAAACATGATGGCTAAGATGACTCGGGGTATCAAATCTAGTGTGAGTCGGAAATACGTTAAGTCCTTAATGGATTATCTAGGTTTATAGGAGAAAATCATGAAGCGATTGATTGCTTATTTTGTATCGGGAATGCGGACGGCCTCCTTTATTTATTTGAGTTTGGTGTTATTGGCTCAGTATTATTCAGGTATTACCTATCCTGCACCAACGACAAAAAATATTCTAGCTTTGTTTTTGATGAGTGGAATTATGGGAGTATTGACCTTAATCCTTGAAAGGCTAGAGTTTCTTGCTTATAGTATGCGTGTAGGAGTTCATTTGTTAGCGACAGCTACTATTTTAGTATTGACCTACCTATTTTTTGGCTGGGGTTCAGCATTGTTGAGTCCCTTGCTGTGGTTCTTTTTCTTGTTAATTTATGGACTGATATGGTTGTACCAGATCTGGCAAACTCACAAACTCACCCAACGAATTAATCAAGCCTTAGAAGAGAAAAGAAAGAAAACGGATCACTAATGTAGTGTTGAGGATGAAGTTTGGGGAGAGTGCTAGTTTCTATATAGAGAAAATTATGATATAGTATTTTCAGCGTAAAACAAGGAGAAAACAATGCCAGTAAACGAATATGGTCAGATAATTGGTGAGTCAATGGAAGGTTATACTCCAGGAGAATTGCCTTCCATTGATTTCTTAGAAGGGCGCTACGTTCGGATAGAGGCTCTTTCGGTGGAAAAGCATGCGGAGGATTTATTAGCTGTTTATGGTCCTGATACGCCTCGGGAGATGTGGACCTATCTCTTTCAGGAACCAGTGGCAGATATGGAGGAGTTGGTTAGCCTTTTAAATCAGATGTTGGCTCGTAAGGACCGTTTTTACTACGTGATTATAGACAAGGCAACTGGTAAGGCTTTGGGAACTTTTTCTCTCATGCGCATTGACCAGAATAACCGAGTAATAGAAGTGGGAGCTGTCACTTTTTCTCCAGAACTCAGGGGAACACGTATAGGGACAGAGGCTCAATATCTACTGGCACGGTATGTTTTTGAGGAGCTTAACTATCGTCGCTATGAGTGGAAATGTGATTCTCTTAATCTGCCATCCAGACGAGCTGCGGAGCGTTTGGGATTTGTCTATGAAGGAACCTTCCGTCAGGCAGTCGTTTATAAGGGGCGTACGAGAGATACGGATTGGTTGTCTATGATTGATAAGGACTGGCCTCAAGTCAAAGCTCGTTTAGAAACATGGTTGGCTCCTGAAAATTTTGATAAAAATGGACGACAGTACAAGAGCTTGAGAGAACTTTAAGAGGTGTTGACATGATCACTATTAAAAAGCAAGAAATTGTCAAGTTAGAGGATGTTTTGCATCTCTATCATGCAGTTGGATGGACAAATTATACACATCAACCTCAGATGTTGGAGAAGGCCTTGTCTCACTCATTAGCGATTTATCTAGCACTTGATGGTGATGCCGTGGTGGGCTTGGTTCGTTTGGTCGGAGATGGTTTTTCATCGATTTTTGTCCAGGATTTGCTCGTTTTGCCTAGCTATCAGCGCCAAGGGATTGGTAGCAACTTGATGAAAGAGGCTTTAGGTGACTTCAAAGATGCCTATCAAGTCCAACTAGTGACCGAACAGACAGAAAAAACCTTGGGATTCTATCGTTCTCTAGGATTTGAAACCTTATCTACTTATGATTGTACAGGAATGATTTGGGTGGATCGAAAAAGATAAAAAAATTATTTTTTCTTAAGTAAAGTTTAAGTCTCCTCTTGTATCATATAGTTATTAAATAAAGACCTCCTAATACTCTTCGAAAATCTCATCAACCTTCGTTAGAGTCGACTTAGCTAACTATAGTTATGCTTGCGCCTATCTGCCTAGTCTGATTTCGATTTTCATTGAGTACCCTTTATTTAATGAAATCCTAAACTTTTCTTTTTCATCATAATCTCCTAAAGAAGTCACCTAATCAGGTGGCTTTTTTATGGCTTGGAGGGGAAAATTCCATTTGAAAAAAATTAAAAAAAAAAAATGATAAATCAGAGAAAAAGTTAAGTTAGCTTTAAGATTCATCTTGTATCATATAATCATTAAATAAAGACCTCCTAACTTTATTTAATGAAATCCTAAACTTTTCTTTTTCATAATAATCTCCCTAAAGAGGCCACCCAATCAGGTGGCTTTTTTGTTTGTAGGCTGGATTTTTGCTATAATAGGAGCATGAGTAGAATTTTAGATAATGAAATCATGGGTGATGAGGAGTTGGTAGAACGTACCCTACGTCCCCAATATTTACGTGAATATATTGGGCAGGATAAGGTCAAGGATCAGCTACAAATCTTTATCGAAGCTGCCAAAATGCGGGATGAAGCACTGGATCATGTACTCTTATTTGGGCCTCCAGGTTTGGGGAAAACGACCATGGCCTTTGTTATTGCCAACGAACTGGGAGTCAATCTCAAGCAAACGTCTGGTCCTGTCATTGAAAAAGCGGGTGACTTGGTAGCTATTTTGAATGATTTGGAGCCTGGAGACGTTCTCTTTATTGACGAGATTCATCGCCTGCCCATGTCGGTGGAAGAGGTGCTTTACAGTGCCATGGAGGACTTCTACATTGACATTATGATTGGGGCTGGAGAAGGCAGTCGCAGTGTTCATTTGGACTTGCCACCTTTTACCTTGATTGGTGCGACGACAAGGGCGGGGATGCTTTCAAATCCTCTGCGAGCACGTTTCGGGATCACAGGTCATATGGAATACTACGCCCACGCTGACTTGACAGAGATTGTTGAGCGGACGGCAGATATTTTTGAGATGGAAATCACCCATGAGGCAGCTGCTGAGCTGGCCTTACGCAGTCGAGGAACTCCCCGTATCGCTAATCGTCTCCTTAAGCGCGTGCGCGACTTTGCTCAGATTATGGGGAATGGGGTTATCGATGATGTCATTACCGATAAGGCATTAACCATGCTAGATGTTGACCATGAGGGGTTAGACTATGTAGACCAAAAAATCCTCCGTACCATGATTGAGATGTACGGTGGTGGTCCTGTCGGATTAGGAACTCTCTCTGTCAATATTGCCGAGGAGCGCGAGACGGTGGAAGATATGTATGAGCCTTACTTAATCCAAAAAGGTTTTATCATGCGGACACGATCTGGACGGGTTGCGACGGCTAAGGCATATGAACATTTAGGTTATGAATACAATGAAAAATGAACAAGAAATTCTAGATGCTTTCAGAGAAAATCCAGATATAATGACCATTCTGGCCATTATTCGTGACCTTGCTCTGAAAGACTCTTGGTTGGCAGCAGGTTCTGTCCGAAATTTTATCTGGAATCTCTTGTCAGACAAATCGCCTTTTGACAGTGAGACGGATGTGGATGTGATTTTCTTTGATCTAGATGTTTCTTATGAGGAAACAGTATCCCTAGAGAAAAAGCTGAGAGAGGATTTTCCTCAGTACCAGTGGGAGTTGAAAAATCAGGTCTATATGCATCTGCACAGTCCTCACACTGCGCCCTATACCAGTTCTCGTGATGCTATGAGTAAGTATCCAGAACGTTGTACGGCTATAGGACTCCGCTTGCATGCCGACACAACTTTAGAGCTCTTTGCGCCTTATGGTTTAGAGGATATTTTGAATTTTCAGGTTTCCCCAACTCCTCATTTCTTAGAGAATGAGGACCGAATGAAGCTCTATCAAGAACGCTTGTCCAAGAAAAATTGGCAAGAAAAATGGGAAAATCTCACTTTTTCAAAAACTTAAGAAAAATTTAAGTTAGGGGTGGTATACTAAGTCCATAAGTTAAGAGAAACTTAACTTAAACTCCTAAAACTTTTTCATAATAATCTCCCTATAAAATAAAGTCGCCCAATCAGGCGGCTTATTTTTTGTTACTTACAAGTAATGATAGTAACTTAGCAATAGAAGAAAATAGGGAAGTATGGTATAATAAAACGATAGATTTTTGAATAGGAATAAGATCATGTTTGGATTTTTTAAGAAAGATAAAGCTGTAGAAGTTGAGGTTCCAAGACAGGTTCCTAATCATATTGGCATCATCATGGATGGGAATGGCCGCTGGGCTAAAAAACGGATGCAACCACGGGTTTTCGGACACAAGGCAGGGATGGAATCCCTTCAAAAGGTGACCAAGGCGGCCAACAAGCTGGGCGTTAAGGTTATTACGGTCTATGCTTTTTCTACGGAAAATTGGACTCGTCCGGATCAGGAAGTCAAGTTTATCATGAACTTACCAGTCGAGTTTTATGATAACTATGTTCCTGAATTGCATGCAAATAATGTTAAAATTCAGATGATTGGTGAGACGGACCGTCTGCCTAAGCCGACTTTTGAAGCTTTGACAAAAGCAGAGGAATTGACTAAGAACAATACGGGTTTGATTCTCAATTTTGCTCTTAACTATGGTGGACGTGCTGAGATTACACAGGCTGTTAAGCTGATTTCTCAGGATGTTTTAGATGCGAAAATCAATCCGGGTGATATCACAGAGGAATTGATTGGCAACTATCTCTTCACCCAACATTTGCCTAAGGATGTGCGAGATCCGGACTTGATTATTCGTACCAGTGGAGAATTACGCTTGAGCAATTTCCTTCCATGGCAGGGGGCATATAGTGAGCTCTATTTTACGGATACCCTGTGGCCTGATTTTGACGAGGAAGCCTTACAGGAAGCAATTCTTGCCTATAATCGTCGTCATCGCCGATTTGGAGGAGTTTAGGAGAAAATATGACCAAGGATTTACAAGAGAGAACACTGTTTGCCGGACTGGCTCTGCTTATCTTCCTTCCCGTCTTGTTTGTTAGTGGGCTCTTGTTGCAGATAGGAATTGGCTTGATAGCTATGCTGGCTGTTCATGAGCTTCTGCATATGAAGGGACTAAAGACTATGACCATTGAGGGCACCTTGACCCTCCTTGCAACCTTTGCACTCACAATCCCCTTAGAAAATTACCTAACTTTTTTGCCGGTTGATGGCAATGTAGTTGCCTACAGTGTTTTGATTACGATTATGCTAGGGACGACCGTTTTCAGTAAAAACTATACGATTGAAGATGCTGCCTTTCCGATTGCTGTGAGTTTCTATGTTGGTTTTGGCTTCAATGCCTTACTAGACGCTCGTATAGCTGGATTTGATAAGGTTCTTCTGGCTCTCTTTATCGTTTGGGCGACAGATAGTGCAGCTTATCTGACGGGGGTGAATTTTGGCAAGCATAAGTTAGCCCCGAGAGTTTCTCCTAATAAGAGTATTGAGGGCTTTGTTGGGGGGATTCTAGGTGCTGTACTGATAACAGTACTCTTCATGCTAGTGGACAGTACAGTTGCTCTTCCCTATGGAATTTATAGGATGAGTCTTTTTGCCGCATTCTTCAGTGTGGCAGGCCAGTTTGGTGACTTGATTGAGAGTGCCATGAAACGCCATTTCGGTGTCAAGGATTCTGGAAAATTTATCCCTGGACATGGCGGTGTATTAGATCGCTTTGACAGCATGTTGGTTGTGTTTCCAATGATGCACTTATTTGGCCTGTTTTAAAGAAAGGAAAATTGAATGATTGGATTGCTAACCTTTATCCTCGTTTTTGGGATTATAGTGGTGGTGCATGAGTTTGGACATTTTTACTTTGCCAAGAAATCAGGCATTCTAGTTCGTGAATTTGCTATTGGTATGGGGCCCAAGATTTTTTCTCATATCGGTAAGGATGGCACTGCTTATACCATTCGAATCCTTCCTCTAGGAGGCTATGTTCGTATGGCTGGTTGGGGCGATGATGCGACAGAAATCAAGACTGGAACTCCAGTCAGTTTAACACTTGCCGACGATGGCAAGGTCAAACGGATTAACCTCTCAGGGAAGAAGTTGGATCAAACGGCTCTTCCTATGCAGGTAACTCAGTTTGACTTTGAAGACAAGCTCTTTATCAAGGGTTTGGTCCTGGAAGAAGAAAAGACTTTTGCAGTGGATCATGATGCAACAGTTGTTGAGGCAGACGGAACCGAAGTGCGTATTGCCCCTCTGGATGTACAGTACCAAAATGCTTCTATATGGGGTAAGCTCATCACCAACTTTGCAGGTCCCATGAATAACTTTATCTTAGGTGTTGTTGTTTTTTGGATCCTGATCTTTTTGCAGGGTGGTGTTAGAGACACTCAGACCAATCTCTTTCATGTCATGCCAGAGGGAGCTTTGGCTAAGGTAGGCGTAGCTGAGACAGCTCAAATCACCAAGGTCGGCTCGCATGAAGTTAAGAATTGGCAAGACTTGATTCAGGCTGTGGAAGCTGGTACCAAGGACAAGACCGCTCCGACCTTAGATGTGACCATTTCTGAAAATGGTAGCGAAAAACAAGTCACTGTTACTCCAGAAGAAAATCAAGGACGTTATATTCTCGGGGTTCAACCGGGGGTCAAGTCAGACTTTCTATCCATGTTTGTCGGTGGATTTACGACAGCTGCTGACTCGGGGCTCCGTATCCTTTCGGCTCTGAAAAACTTGATTTTCCATCCAGATTTGAACAAACTCGGTGGTCCCGTTGCCATCTTTAAGGCAAGTAGCGACGCTGCTAAAAATGGAATTGAGAATGTCCTCTACTTCCTAGCCATGATTTCCATCAATATCGGGATTTTTAACTTGATTCCTATCCCGGCTTTGGATGGTGGAAAGATTGTGCTCAATATCCTAGAGGCTATCCGCCGTAAACCCCTTAAACAAGAAATTGAAACCTATGTCACCATGGCTGGTGTAGTTATCATGGTTGTCTTGATGCTAGCTGTGACCTGGAATGACATTATGCGACTCTTCTTTTAGATAATCGAGGAATATTATGAAACAAAGTAAAATGCTAATCCCTACGCTTCGCGAAATGCCAAGCGATGCTCAGGTAATCAGTCACGCTCTTATGTTGCGTGCTGGTTATGTTCGTCAAGTTTCTGCAGGAGTTTATTCTTACCTACCACTTGCTAACCGTGTGATTGAAAAGGCTAAGAACATCATGCGCCAAGAATTTGATAAGATTGGTGCGGTGGAGATGTTGGCTCCTGCCCTTCTCAGTGCTGATCTTTGGCGTGAATCAGGCCGTTATGAAACCTATGGTGAAGACCTTTATAAACTGAAAAACCGTGAAAAATCAGACTTTATCCTAGGTCCGACACACGAAGAGACCTTCACAGCCATTGTTCGTGACTCTGTTAAGTCTTACAAGCAATTACCACTCAACCTTTACCAAATTCAGCCTAAGTACCGTGATGAAAAACGCCCACGTAACGGTCTTCTCCGTACGCGTGAATTCATCATGAAAGACGGATATAGCTTCCATGCCAACTATGATAGCTTGGATGTGACCTATGATGAGTACAAGGCAGCTTACGAACGCATCTTCACTCGCAGTGGTTTGGACTTCAAGGCTATCATTGGTGACGGTGGGGCCATGGGTGGTAAGGACAGCCAAGAATTTATGGCCATCACCCCTGCTCGTACAGACCTTAGTCGATGGGTGGTCTTGGACAAGTCAGTTGCATCATTTGATGAAATTCCTGCAGAAGTGCAAGAAGAAATCAAGGCAGAATTGCTCAAATGGATGGTTTCTGGTGAGGATACCATTGCCTACTCAAGTGAGTCTGGATATGCGGCTAACTTAGAAATGGCAACAAACGAGTACAAACCAAGCAACCGTGTTGTTACTGAAGAAGAAGTGACTCGAGTGGAAACTCCAGGTGTTAAATCCATCGATGAAGTCGCAACCTTCCTAAACGTTCCAGAAGAGCAAACCATCAAAACCCTCTTCTACATGGCAGATGGTGAGCTTGTTGCAGCCCTTCTAGTTGGAAATGACCAACTCAATGAAGTCAAGTTGAAAAATCACTTGGGAGCAGATTTCTTTGACGTTGCTAGCGAAGAAGAAGTAGCAAATGTTGTTCAAGCGGGATTCGGTTCACTTGGTCCAGTTGGTTTGCCAGAGAATGTTAAAATCATTGCAGACCGTAAGGTGCAAGATGTTCGCAATGCTGTTGTGGGGGCTAACGAAGATGGTTACCACTTGACGGGTGTGAACCCAGGTCGTGATTTCACTGCAGAATATGTGGACATCCGCGAAGTTCGTGAGGGTGAAATTTCTCCAGACGGACAAGGTGTTCTAAACTTCGCGCGTGGTATCGAGATTGGTCATATTTTCAAACTCGGAACTCGCTACTCAGCAAGTATGGGTGCAGATGTTTTGGATGAAAATGGTCGTGCTGTGCCAATCATCATGGGATGTTACGGTATCGGTGTTAGCCGTCTCCTTTCAGCCGTTATAGAGCAACACGCTCGCCTCTTTGTTAACAAAACGCCAAAAGGTGAATACCGTTATGCTTGGGGAGTTAACTTCCCTAAAGAATTGGCACCATTTGATGTGCATTTGATTACTGTCAATGTTAAAGATGAAGAAGCGCAAGCCTTGACAGAAAAACTGGAAGTCAACTTGATGGACGCTGGTTACGAAGTCTTGACAGATGACCGTAACGAACGTGTCGGAGTGAAGTTTAGCGATAGCGACTTGATTGGCCTTCCAATCCGTATCACTGTTGGGAAGAAAGCGGCTGATGGTATCGTGGAAGTTAAGATCAAGGCAACTGGTGACACAATTGAAGTTCACGCAGACAACTTGCTCGAGACCCTTGAAATCCTAAGCAAGAAATAAAAACTATAATCAGAAGAAAAACAAGGAAAAAATGTAACTAGTTTTTACCTTGTTTTTTCTATATAATGAGAGTGAATAAATACATAATCAAGTTAAGAGGTATAATAATGTTAAAATTTCCAAAGGATTTTGTCTGGGGTTCCTCTACTTCTGGACCACAGACAGAAGGTCGTGTACCTGGTGACGGAAAGGGAGACAATCTCTGGGATTATTGGTTCCAAGTAGAGCCAAATCGCTACTACAATGGGATTGGACCTGACAAAACATCAACTTTCTATGAAAACTGGGAAAAGGATATTGAGCTTTTGGTAGAGACTGGGCATACAGCCTTCCGAACTTCTATCCAGTGGTCTCGTATTTTCCCACAGGGCCGTGGAGAGGTCAATCCGCAAGGGGTGGTTTTCTACCGTCAGGTCTTTGAAGCGATTAAGGCCAAGGGGATTCGTCTCTTAGTCAATCTCTATCACTTTGACCTGCCTTTTGCCCTCCAAGAAGATGGGGATGGTTGGGAAAATAAGACAACCGTCAAGGCTTATGAAGACTATGCTCGTTTTTGTTTTGAGACTTATGGTGACTTGGTGGACCAATGGATCACCTTCAATGAACCCATCGTTCCTGTAGAATTTGGCTATTTTTACGATGCCCACTATCCTCACAAGGTAGATGCCAAAGCGGCGGTTAAGGTTGCTTATCATACGCAACTGGCTAGCAGTCTTGCGGTTAAGGTCTGTCATGAAGTTTTGCCTGATTCCAAGATTGGAATTGTCCTTAACTTGACACCAGCCTATCCACGTAGCCAGCATCCTGCAGATGTCAAGGCTGCTCGCATTGCCGACCTCTTCCAAGCCCAATCTTTCCTAGATCCGTCTGTCTTGGGGGCTTATCCACAGGAGTTGGTAGAAATCTTGTCTGAGCATGATTTGCTGCCAGATTCTACAGCTGAAGAGTTGGACCTTATTCGGGAGCATACTGTGGACTTTCTTGGAGTCAACTATTACCAACCCTTGCGCGTCATGGCTCCATGTTTTGCTAAACATCCTGATAGCCCGCTTTTGCCAGAGCATTTCTATGAGCCTTACGTCATGCCGGGCCGTAAAATCAATCCTCACCGCGGTTGGGAAATCTACGAGCAGGGGATTTATGATATCGCTCAAAATATCAAGGAAAATTATGGTAATATTGAGTGGATGCTGACAGAGAATGGCATGGGTGTTGAAGGGGAAGACAAATTCCGTCAAGATGGGATGATTCAAGACGACTATCGTATTGACTTTGTCAAAGGGCATCTGCGTGAACTACATCGTGCTATTGAAGACGGTGCTAACTGTAAGGGCTACTTGATTTGGACCTTTATTGACTGCTGGTCATGGCTCAACAGTTATAAAAACCGCTATGGTTTGGTTGAGCTTGACTTGGAAACACAGGAACGTCGTCTAAAAAAATCAGGCCACTGGTTCAAAGAGCTCAGCGACCATAATGGATTTTAAGAATAAAAAGAGTGGGATGGTATTCATCTCACTTTTTATTACAATATCATCACCAAGGTCCCGATCGTAATCAGGATACAGCCAATAATTGTTTTAAACGTCAGGATATCTTGTAGAAAGAAAAAGGCTAGAACGAGGGTAATGACGAGACTGAATTTATCGACAGCAGATACCTCAGTCGCATTGCCCATCTGCAAGGCCTTGTAGTAGCAGAGCCATGAGGCGCCAGTGGCCAAGCCAGATAAGATGAGAAAGAGCCAACTTTTTCTACTGATATTGACAATTTCGGTCTGACTATTGGTCAAGAAAACCATGGCCCAGGCCATAAGGATGACGACGACTGTACGAATAGCGGTTGCTAGATTGGATGGAACTCCCTCAATTCCAATCTTGGCTAAAATTGACGTTAAGGCTGCAAAGATAGCTGATAAAAATGCGAAGAAAATCCACATGGCAAATACCTCCTCTATTCATTATAAGTAATTGATGCTGACTTGTCAGGTATCAAGTGAAATCTTGATAAAATACCAGATAGAAAAACTATACCAATTTTTATCCTTGACAAGTGAGAAAAACAAGTATATACTGTTTTTGCTGATTCTGTAAAAGGGAAATCAGACTATACCAATTTAAGGAGAAAGCACAGCTGGTCTGTGTCGTATATACTATGTGTGGAATTGTTGGTGTTGTTGGAAACACAAATGCAACTGATATTTTGATTCAAGGGCTTGAAAAGCTCGAATACCGTGGTTATGATTCTGCGGGGATTTTTGTCCTAGGTGGTGCTGAAAATCATTTAGTCAAGGCTGTCGGTCGTATCGCAGAATTATCTGCAAAGACAGCTGGTGTTGAGGGTACAACTGGTATCGGACATACGCGTTGGGCGACTCACGGAAAACCAACGGAGGACAATGCTCACCCACACCGCTCTGAGACTGGACGTTTTGTCTTGGTGCACAATGGGGTGATTGAGAACTACCTTGAAATCAAGGAAGAATACCTTGCAGGTCACCACTTCAAGGGGCAAACAGATACGGAAATTGCTGTTCACTTGATTGGGAAATTTGTTGAAGAAGATGGCTTGTCAGTTCTTGAAGCCTTCAAAAAAGCTCTTCACATCATCCGTGGGTCTTATGCCTTTGCCTTGGTTGATTCACAAGATCCTGAAGTCATCTACGTGGCTAAGAATAAATCACCACTTTTGATTGGTCTTGGAGATGGCTATAACATGGTCTGCTCAGATGCCATGGCTATGATTCGTGAAACCAACCAATACATGGAAATCCATGACCAAGAGTTGGTAATCGTCAAGGCTAATAGCGTTGAAGTGCAAGACTATGATGGCAATCGCCGTGAGCGCGCTAGCTATACTGCTGAGCTAGACTTGTCAGATATCGGTAAGGGGACTTATCCTTACTACATGCTCAAGGAAATTGATGAGCAACCAACGGTTATGCGTAAACTCATCCAAGCCTACACAGATGAGGCAGGTCAAGTTGTCGTAGATCCAGCTATCATCAAGGCTGTTCAAGATGCAGACCGCATCTACATCCTTGCAGCTGGAACATCGTACCACGCAGGATTTGCTTCTAAGAAGATGTTGGAAGAATTGACAGATACACCAGTAGAACTTGGAATCTCGTCTGAGTGGGGCTACGGTATGCCACTTCTCAGCAAGAAACCGCTCTTCATCTTTATCAGCCAGTCTGGTGAAACAGCTGACAGCCGTCAAGTTTTGGTTAAAGCTAATGAAATGGGCATTCCAAGCTTGACAGTGACAAACGTGCCAGGTTCAACTCTTTCTCGTGAAGCCAACCATACTATGCTTCTTCACGCGGGTCCTGAAATTGCCGTGGCATCAACCAAGGCCTACACAGCACAAATTGCAGCTCTTGCCTTCCTTGCAAAAGCTGTCGGAGAAGCAAATGGCAATGCCAAAGCCCAAGCCTTTGACCTGGTTCATGAGTTGTCAATCGTAGCTCAGTCTATCGAATCAACTCTTTCTGAGAAAGAAACCATTGATGCCAAGGTTCGAGAGCTTCTTGAAACAACTCGTAATGCTTTTTACATTGGACGTGGTCAAGATTACTACGTAGCTATGGAAGCAAGTCTCAAACTCAAAGAGATTTCTTATATCCAGTGTGAAGGCTTTGCGGCAGGAGAACTCAAGCATGGAACCATTGCCTTGATTGAAGAGGGAACTCCTGTTTTGGCCCTCTTGTCAGATCCAGTCCTTGCCAACCATACTCGTGGAAATATCCAAGAGGTTGCAGCACGTGGTGCTAAGGTTCTCACTATCGCAGAAGAAAATGTTGCTAAAGACACAGACGATATCGTCCTTACGACCGTCCACCCTTACCTTTCACCAATCTCAATGGTCGTACCAACGCAATTGGTCGCTTACTTTGCAACACTCCACCGTGGCCTTGATGTGGACAAACCTCGTAATCTTGCCAAGTCGGTAACAGTAGAATAAACTAAGAAAGTCTAGTTCATCTAGGCTTTTTCTAATGAGCAAATTTATTGAAAATAAAACTAATTAGCGATAAAATACCCTAAAACTAAAAGAGATAGCG
>CAUUXT010000012.1:0-13770 GCA_963549015.1 uncultured Streptococcus sp. | reverse complement strand
GATTTTAGAGCTTTGGGGGAGAGATACACCTTCACTCAACCTATCAAAGAGTTAAAAACGAGAGACTTATCAGAAGTAGCGGACTTGCTGGCACAAGTGGAAAGCTACCAAGAACAAGGCTATTATGTGGTAGGCTACGTCAGTTACGAGGCTGCACCTGCTTTTGAGGAAAAACTAGCAGTTCACAAGCTTCCTCTATTGGGCGAGTATTTGCTTTACTTTACCGTTCACGATAGGGTGGAAACATCCCCTATTCCTCTGACTTATGAGGAAGTAGATCTTCCTTCAAATTGGCAGGAAGTAACGTCTGCAGCAGACTATGAAAAGGATATTGCCCAGATTCACCATCATTTGCGGCAGGGGGACACCTATCAGGTCAATTACACTGTCCAACTCAAGCAAGATTTAAGTGCCAACCCTTTTGCCATCTACAACCGCATGGTGGTAGAGCAGGAGGCGGGATATAACGCCTATATTGAACACGATGAGATGGCAGTGATTTCTATGAGCCCAGAACTCTTTTTTGAGCAAAATGACCGGGAATTAACGACTCGCCCGATGAAGGGAACAACCCAGCGGGGAGTGACTGACCAAGAAGACCTTGCCCAAGCTAGTTGGCTAGAACAGGATCCTAAAAATCGCTCTGAGAATATGATGATTGTGGATCTTTTACGCAACGATATGAACCGTATTTCTGAAGTGGGCAGTGAGCGTGTAGAGCGTCTCTGTCAAGTGGAACAGTATTCGACGGTTTGGCAGATGACTTCGACCATCAAGAGTCAGTTGCGACCGAATGTGGACTTGGTTGCCATTTTTCGCTCACTCTTTCCTTGTGGTTCCATAACGGGTGCGCCCAAAATTGCGACCATGGAAATCATCAAGAAATTGGAGCCACAACCCAGAGGAGTTTACTGCGGAACGATTGGTATCTTGCTTCCAAATGGGCGACGAATTTTTAATGTCGCCATTCGGACTATCCAACTGCATCAAGGGAAAGCCATCTATGGAGTAGGTGGCGGCATTACATGGGATAGCACTTGGGAATCTGAATACCGAGAGGTTCATCAAAAGGCTGCTGTTCTCTATCGTAAACAAGCTCGCTTCCAATTGATTACGACTGGGAAAATCAGCCAGAAGAGCCTGTTGTTTGAAGAACAACATATGGAAAGACTGAGAAAAGCTAGCCGATATTTTGCTTTTCCTTTTGATCCAGAAAAACTGAGACAAAAGATAGAGATAGAGTGCCAAGCTTGTGCTTCCCACCAAGACTACCGCTTGCGAATAAGCCTCAGCAAGTCTGGAGAGATAGAACTCAGTCGCCAAATCTTAACACCTCTTAGTCCAAGCTTCTGTCAGGCCAAACTTTGCCTGCAAAAAGCGGATTTACAGCAAGCATTTACCTACTTTAAAACAACTCACAGACCATACTTAACTCTAGGGAAACAGGAAATCATTTACCATAATGCAGCAGGTGAGCTTTTGGAAACGTCTATCGGGAATTTGGTTCTGAAAATTGACGGGAAGCTCTACACACCGCCTATCAATCTTGGCATCTTGTCAGGAATCTATCGTCAGCATTTGCTAGGAAAAGGACAGGTAGAAGAGAAAATTCTGACTTTGGCAGACTTGAACCAAGCAGAAGCTGTATTCGGCTGTAATGCGGTCAGAGGTTTGTATGAGTTGGAATTGAGGGAAAAATAAATGAAATTGATATTTTTACATGGCTTAGGTCAGACAGCCGCAAGCTGGAAGGAAGTTCAGGATCTACTTGCCGATCATCCTTCTGAGGCCCTTGAATTGTTTCCTGTGGGAGTTGGTTCTTATCAGGAAGCCAAAAAACGGATAGCTAAATACCTATCAGAGGAGAAGAAACATTTTGTTTTAATCGGTTTATCCCTCGGTGCTACTCTTGCACTAGAGCTTTCAAGTTACGATTTGCCAAATCTTCAAGGTTTGGTCTTGTCAGGCTGTCCAGTGAAACTAGCAGGTAATATCTTGTTTAAAATCCAGTTGATAATTTTTAAACTACTTCCAAAAAGTTTTTTTGAAAAGCAGGGAGCAGACAAAGCGCTCATGGTTGGTGTTTCTGAGGAATTGAAAACACTTGATTTAACCCAAGTAGCACAGAATTGTTACTATCCAACCTTGCTAATTTGTGGTAGCCAAGACAAGCCTAATCTCAGTTCTATGAGGGGCCTTCATCAATTGATGTCAGATTCTAAGTTGCAGATTATTCCTGACGGTCCTCACACACTGAACACTGACAAACCGAAGGAGTTTGCAGAAAAGACTAGAAGTTTTCTTGAATTGCTGGAATAAGTCTGGTAAAATAAAAGCGAAAGCGATATCAAAAAAGGAGAGAATAATGAAAAAAAAGTTTTGCTAAAAGTGGCTTTTGCGGCCCTTCTAGTTTGGGGTCTATTTACCGAACCAGTTACTGCAGAGGAAAATATTCATTTTTCTAGTTGTAGAGAAGCATGGGAAAATGGTTACTCTGATATTCATAGAGGAGAACCAGGTTACTCTTCTAAACTAGATCGTGATGGTGATGGGATAGCTTGTGAACGTGCCAATGCACCTCGGGGAGTCTTTAAACCACGCCAGTCGGGTTCGCAATCCAATGTCACAGCTAGCGGATGGGTCAAACAGGACGGTTATTGGTATTATTTTGCTGAAAATGGGCATGCAGTTAGGAATGCTTGGCAAGGTAGCTATTACCTTAAGTCGAATGGCAAGATGGCAGCCAGCGAGTGGATTTATGATGCTAGCTATCAATCTTGGTACTATCTAAAATCCGACGGTTCTTATGCGAGAAATACTTGGCAGGGAAGCTACTACCTTAAATCAAATGGTAAGATGGCAGCAGGTGAATGGCTATATGATTCCTATTATCAATCGTGGTATTATCTAAAAGAGGACGGAGCTTACGCCCGTAACGCTTGGCAAGGAAGCTATTATCTCAAGTCGAATGGTAAGATGGCAGCAAGTGAATGGGTTTATGACACCAGTTATCAAGCATGGTACTACCTAAAATCCAATGGTGTTTATGCTAGAAACACTTGGCAAGGGAACTATTACCTCAAATCAGATGGTAAAATGGCAAAGAATGAGCGAGTTGATGGTGGCAGATACTACGTAGATGGTTCTGGCCTTTGGAAACCATAAATCAGAATAATTTCTAGGAAGTTAATGCAAACCTTTGCACAAAACAGACGATTCTGTTATACTATATCTGTAAGCATTTTCAATTAAAAAGGAGAAGACGATGAGTCAAAAGATTATTGGGATTGACCTTGGTGGAACATCTATCAAGTTCGCAATTTTAACTCAAGAGGGAGAAATCCAAGAAAAATGGTCTATCAAGACCAATATTTTAGACGAAGGAAGCCATATTGTAGATGATATGATTGAGTCTATTCAGCATCGTTTGGACTTGCTTGGATTATCAGCTACGGATTTCCTAGGGATTGGAATGGGTTCACCTGGTGTGGTTGACCGTGAAAAAGGGACTGTTATCGGTGCCTACAACCTAAACTGGAAAACCCTTCAACCGATTAAAGAAAAGATTGAAAAAGCCTTGGGTATTCCGTTCTTCATCGACAATGATGCCAACGTAGCTGCTCTTGGTGAGCGCTGGATGGGCGCTGGTGACAACCAACCAGACGTTGTCTTTATGACACTTGGTACAGGTGTTGGTGGCGGTATCGTGGCAGAAGGCAAATTGCTTCACGGTGTTGCTGGTGCTGCTGGTGAGCTTGGTCACATCACTGTTGACTTTGACCAACCAATCGCATGTACCTGTGGTAAAAAAGGCTGTCTTGAGACAGTTGCTTCAGCAACAGGGATTGTCAACTTGACTCGTCGTTATGCTGATGAATACGAAGGCGATGCGGCCTTGAAACGCTTGATTGACGATGGGGAAGAAGTAACAGCAAAAACTGTCTTTGACCTTGCAAAAGAAGGGGACGACCTTGCTTTGATCGTTTACCGTAACTTCTCGCGTTACTTGGGAATCGCTTGTGCCAATATCGGCTCAATCCTCAATCCTTCAACAATCGTTATCGGTGGTGGGGTGTCAGCTGCGGGAGAATTCCTTCTACAAGGCGTGCAAAAGGTTTATGATGAAAATACCTTCCCACAAGTACGCACATCCACTAAATTGGCTCTTGCAACTCTAGGAAATGACGCTGGAGTTATCGGAGCAGCATCACTTGTATTGCAGTAAAATAAAAAAGGAGAAAATTGCTTTCTAGAAGCGAGTGATTTTCCTCCTTTCTTTTTTTATGCTATACTAGTTAGGACAATAAATGAGGTGAGAGTAAATGACAAAAGCAGATACGATTTTTAAAGAAAATATTGAACGAATCCTCAAAGACGGTGTCTTTTCTGAGCAGGCTCGTCCCAAGTACAAAGATGGAACTGTTGCCAATTCCAAGTACGTAACGGGTTCCTTTGCCGAGTATGATTTATCTAAGGGTGAATTCCCTATCACGACCTTGCGCCCGATTGCGATCAAATCCGCCATTAAAGAAGTACTCTGGATCTACCAAGATCAGTCTAATAGCCTAGAAGTGCTGAATAGCAAGTACAATGTTCACTACTGGAATGACTGGGAAGTGGGAGATACGGGAACCATTGGTGAACGCTACGGTGCGGTCGTTAAGAAACACGATATCATTAATAAGATTCTCAAGCAGTTGGAAGCCAATCCCTGGAACCGTCGCAATATCATCTCACTCTGGGATTACCAAGCATTTGAGGAGACAGACGGCCTCCTTCCATGCGCCTTTCAGACCATGTTTGATGTCCGTCGCGTTGATGGGGAAATCTATCTAGATGCGACCTTGACTCAGCGTTCTAATGATATGTTGGTGGCCCACCACATTAACGCTATGCAGTACGTAGCTCTTCAGATGATGATTGCCAAGCATTTCGGCTGGAAGGTTGGGAAGTTCTTCTACTTTATCAATAACCTTCATATCTATGATAATCAGTTTGAACAAGCAGAGGAATTGCTCCGTCGTGAGCCGTCAAACTGCCAACCTCGTTTGGTCTTGAATGTGCCAGATAAGACTAATTTCTTTGATATCAAAGCCGAAGACTTTGAGTTGGTCGACTATGATCCAGTCAAGCCGCAACTGAGGTTTGATTTGGCTATTTAAAAAAATAAAAAGAAGTTGAGATTTCTCAACTTCTTTTGTTGTTAATGTGATACGCGACGGCGAGCTGCTTTTTTGCGGTTTTCTTCGATGAAAGCTGCTTTTTGCTCTTCTGGCTCAATCACTTTCTTTTTAATTGCGTATACTGCACCTGCAACGGCAGCGACAGTTCCTGCGACACCTGTTACAAGACCTTTAGCGAATCCTTTAGCCATGAGTCTTCCTCCTTTATCTTCCCGATCAGCCAGGCTCCTCAAGTGGTAGCATTTTTCTGACTGACCTTTTTGTGATATAATAATAGTAACGAAAAAATGAGAATTTTTCAAGGAAAAAAGATGAAAACAAAAATAATTGTGATTGTTGGACCGACCGCTGTTGGGAAGACAGCCCTTGCTATTGAAGTGGCCAAGCGTTTTGGTGGAGAGGTCGTCAGTGGTGACAGTCAGCAAGTATATAGAGGGTTGGATATTGGGACGGCCAAGGCTAGCCCAGAGGAGCAAGCTTCTGTTCCTCATCATTTGATTGATGTCAGAGAGGTGACCGAGTCTTACTCGGCTTTTGATTTTGTTTCAGAAGCTAAGAAGGCTATTGAGGATATTCAAAGCCGTGGTAAGCTTGCTATTATCGCGGGTGGTACAGGGCTTTATATCCAGAGCTTGCTGGAAGGATACCATCTAGGTGGAGAAACACCTCATGAGGAGATTTTAGCTTATCGGGCTAGCTTGGAGCCTTATTCAGATGAGGAATTATCTCATCTTGTGGAGCAAGCAGGTCTTGAAATTCCCCAGTTTAACCGTCGTCGTGCTATGCGTGCCTTGGAGATTACCCATTTTGGTCAGGATTTGGAAAATCAAGAGACTTTGTATGAACCTCTGATTATCTGCTTAGATGATGAGCGTAGTCAGCTTTATGAACGTATCAATCGCCGAGTGGATCTGATGTTTGAGGCTGGTCTTTTGGATGAGGCCAAGTGGCTCTTTGATCATTACCCGGATGTGCAGGCTGCTAAAGGCATTGGCTACAAGGAACTCTTTCCTTATTTCCGTGGGGAGCAAACTCTTGAGGAAGCGAGCGAGAGTCTCAAGCGGGCGACGCGTCGTTTTGCCAAGCGTCAGCTGACCTGGTTCCGTAATCGCATGCAAGTCACCTTTTATCAGATAGGAGAGCCTGGCGTGCAGGACCGCATTTTAAGCCAGATAGAGGAGTTTTTAGATGATTGAAACGGAGAAAAAAGAGGAGAGGGTCCTACTCATTGGTGTGGAATTACAGGGCATGGACAATTTTGACCTCTCTATGGAAGAATTGGCTAGTCTGGCTAAGACAGCTGGGGCAGTCGTTGTAGATAGCTACAGGCAAAAACGGGAAAAGTATGACTCCAAGACCTTCGTTGGTTCTGGTAAGTTGGAAGAGATTGCACTGATAGTAGATGCGGAAGAAATTACCACTGTCATTGTCAACAACCGTCTGACACCACGGCAAAATGTCAATCTAGAGAAAGTTCTGGGTGTTAAAGTTATTGACCGTATGCAGTTGATTCTGGATATCTTTGCTATGCGGGCTCGAAGCCATGAAGGAAAACTCCAAGTGCATTTGGCCCAGCTTAAGTACCTCTTGCCTCGCTTGGTTGGTCAGGGGATTATGCTCAGCCGTCAGGCTGGGGGAATTGGTTCCCGTGGACCTGGTGAAAGTCAGCTGGAACTGAACCGTCGTAGTGTTCGCAATCAAATCACAGATATCGAGCGTCAGCTTAAGGTGGTGGAGAAAAATCGGGCGACAGTCAGAGAAAAGCGTCTGGGGTCAAGCACCTTTAAGATTGGTTTGATTGGCTACACCAATGCTGGGAAATCAACTATCATGAACACCTTGACCAGTAAGAACCAGTATGAGGCTGACGAGCTGTTTGCGACTTTGGATGCGACAACTAAGAGTATTCATCTAGGGGGTAATCTACAGGTTACCTTGACTGATACTGTTGGGTTTATCCAAGATTTGCCGACAGAGTTGGTGTCCAGTTTCAAGTCAACCTTGGAAGAAAGCAAGCATGTAGACCTTCTGGTTCATGTCATCGATGCCAGCAATCCTTATCACGAGGAGCATGAAAAAACGGTTCTGTCTATCATGAAAGACTTGGATATGGAGGATATTCCTCGCTTGACCCTTTATAATAAAGCGGATTTGGTGGAGGATTTCACGCCTACTCAAACGCCGTATACCCTCATTTCTGCCAAGTCTGAGGATAGTCGCGAGAACTTGCAGGCATTATTGCTAGATAAGATTAAGGAAATTTTTGAAGCCTTTACTCTACGTGTGCCTTTTTCTAAGTCTTACAAGATTCATGATTTGGAAAGTGTAGCGATTCTTGAAGATCGTGACTACCAAGATGATGGAGAAGTGATTACAGGCTACATTTCCGAGAAAAATAAATGGAGGTTAGAGGAATTTTATGACTGATATTAAAACCTTGGCTCTAAAATATGGGGGCTATACAAGTCTGGATAAGGTCTATCTAGATCAATTTCTAGCTGGCAAAACAGAGCAAGAGCAGATGGCTCTCATCACCCCTCCGCCCAGTGTCGTCAATGCCTACTTTGCAGAACTCTACCAGAAAAAGAGTCCTCAAGCTGCGACGGATTATTTTGCAGAACTAAGCCGGGAATTGAACCTCTACAATGCTGAGCCAAGTTTCACCTTTGAAAATAAGCCTTTCATTCGTCTTAATTTATCTGGCAAATCTTTTGGATTTTGCTACGAGAGTGAAGGACTGGGAAGGATTTTCTCTGAAAATGAAGAGGAAATCTCGAATGACTTGCTTTTTGAGATTGCGCAAATTTTCCCCCATCAACTCGTCTTTGAAGAGTCTGGAAAGATTTACATGAAGGATGCCGGAGACGAAGAAGTTGTTAGTGTGGAGAGTCTTACAGCTTTGACTGATTTGGAAAGCTTGGCTGATGGTCGCAAACGTCTCAAAGGTTATAGCCAAGAGGATTTATTACAAGAAGCTGTTGCTTTTTCTGGCAAGCGTTATTTCCGATCGGAAAACCGCACAGCCATGTTATATATTGATTAATTAGAAAGTATCAAATGGATATTCAATTTTTAGGAACGGGGGCTGGTCAGCCCTCTAAAGCCCGCAACGTCTCAAGTCTCGCCCTGAAACTCTTGGATGAGATTAACGAAGTTTGGCTCTTTGACTGTGGAGAAGGAACGCAAAATCGCATTCTGGAAACCACGATTCGACCACGTAAGGTCAGCAAAATCTTTATCACTCACCTGCATGGAGACCATATCTTTGGCTTGCCAGGATTCCTTTCTAGTCGTGCCTTTCAGGCCAATGAAGAGCAGACAGATTTGGACATCTATGGACCGCAAGGGATCAAGTCCTTTGTCTTAACTAGTTTACGTGTGTCAGGTTCTCGTCTGCCTTACCGCATTCATTTTCATGAGTTTGACCAAGATTCTCTAGGGAAAATCCTTGAGACCGATAAATTCACTGTGTATGCAGAGGAGCTGGATCACACTATTTTCTGTGTTGGTTATCGTGTCATGCAAAAGGATCTTGAAGGAACTTTGGATGCTGAAAAACTTAAGGCTGCTGGTGTTCCATTTGGCCCGCTTTTTGGAAAAATCAAAAACGGTCAGGATGTTGTTTTGGATGATGGGACTGAAATCAAGGCGGCAGACTATATCTCAGCTCCCCGTCCTGGTAAGATTATCACCATACTTGGTGACACCCGCAAAACCAATGCTAGTGTGCGTCTGGCTGTTAATGTCGATGTCCTGGTCCATGAGTCCACATATGGCAAGGGCGATGAGAAAATTGCCCGTAATCACGGTCACTCAACCAATATGCAAGCTGCACAAGTAGCGGCAGAAGCAGGAGTAAAACGCCTCTTGCTCAACCATATCAGTGCCCGCTTCCTCTCAAAAGATATTAGTCAACTTAAGAAAGATGCTGCAACTGTTTTTGAAAATGTCCATGTGGTCAAAGACTTGGAAGAGGTTGAAATCTAGTTGCTAGAGAAAGGAGAATCATGCGAACCATTCTCATTACAGGTGCTAGCGGTGGTCTAGCTCAAGAAATGGTCAAACTCTTGCCAAATGACCACTTGATCTTGCTAGGTAGAAACAAGGAAAAACTGGCACAACTCTACGGAAATCATCCTAATGTGGAATGGATTGAAATCGACATTACAGATGACTCAGCCCTAGAAGCTCTAGTAGCAGACCTCTGTCTCCGATATGGCAAGATTGATGTTTTGATCAACAACGCTGGTTATGGTATTTTTGAAGAGTTTGACAAGATCTCTGATCAAGACATTCACCAGATGTTTGAGGTTAATACCTTTGCCCTGATGAATCTGTCTCGTCGTCTTGGAGTTTGTATGAAGGAAAGCCGAAAAGGGCATATTATCAATATCGTCAGCATGGCAGGTTTGATAGCGACTGGCAAGTCCAGCCTTTACTCAGCGACCAAGTTTGCGGCTATTGGATTTTCAAATGCTCTGCGCCTCGAACTCATGCCCTATGGTGTCTATGTAACGACGGTTAATCCAGGACCGATTCGTACTGCCTTTTTTGACCAGGCAGACCCAGATGGGACCTACCTCAAGTCGGTTGACCGCTTTCTCTTAGAACCAGATGCAGTCGCTAGAAAGATTGTCAAAACCATAGGAAAAAACAAACGGGAACTCAATCTCCCATTTTTGTTGAACCTAGCCCATAAGTTTTATACCCTCTTTCCCAAGCTAGCTGATAAGTTGGCAGGGGGAATCTTTAATTATAAGTAAAAAAAGTTCCTTTTGTAAGGAACTTTTTTATAATATTTAACCGAATGTCAAAAATTTGTTTGTTTTTGTTCTAAATCTACATTCACTTTTTTTGAATCTTCTACAAATTTTAGAAAAAACAATCAAAAATATGATTTTTTGTGTTTAAGGTATTGAAATTTCCTATATTATTTTATAAAATAAGGGTAAAAGGCTATGAAAAAGTAATACGCCTACAAGAAAATGGAAGCGGTTACTAAAGGAGGATTTTATGGAAAAAGGCCATTGGAATCGTAAAAGAGTCTACAGCATTCGTAAGTTTGCCGTAGGCGCTTGCTCTGTCATGATTGGAACCTGTGCGGTTCTATTTGGAGGAAGTGTCATTGGAGAATCACCAGTTTTCGCGGATGAAACTCCTATCACCCACACTGTGGAACAAGCAAAAGAGGAAAGTCCGGCAGTGGAGGAAAAAGAAAATCAAGCTGTAGCAGAGCACAAGGATGCTGCAAGTGTCGACCAAAGTCAAGCTGCTCCAATTGAAGCAAGCAAACCAGAGGTGAAAGAAGAGGAACCTGTAGCTCCAAAAGAGGAGAAAGCATCTCTAAAACCTGAAGAAACTGCTCCAAAGGTAGAATCTCAAGCTTCAAGTCAAGAAAAGCCTGTCAAGGAAGAGTTGAAAGCTGCGACAAATGAAGAAGTGAATCAAATGATTGAAGATAGAAAAGTGAATTTTAATCAAAATTGGCACTTTAAACTCAATGCGAATCCTAAAGAAGCTGTGAAATCAGATGCCGATGTATCAACATGGCAAAAATTGGATCTCCCACACGACTGGAGTATCTTTAACGATTTTGACCATCAGTCACCTGCCCAAAACGAGGGTGGACAGCTCAATGGTGGTGAAGCTTGGTATCGTAAGACCTTTAAACTTGATGAAAAAGATCTCAAGAAAAATGTTCGTGTCACCTTTGATGGTGTCTACATGGACTCTCAAGTCTATGTCAATGGTCAGTTAGTGGGGCATTATCCAAATGGTTACAACCAGTTTTCATACGATATCACCAAATACCTTCACAAAGATGGTCGTGAGAATGTGATTGCTGTCCATGCGGTTAACAAACAACCAAGTAGCCGTTGGTACTCAGGTAGTGGTATCTACCGTGATGTGACCTTGCAAGTGACAGATAAGGTTCATGTTGAAAAAAATGGAACAACTATCTTAACACCAAAACTAGAACAACAGCAACATGGCAAGGTTGAAACTCATGTAGCCAGCAAAATCGTCAATACAGATGATAAAGACCATGAATTGGTGGCAGAGTATCAAATCGTTGAACGTGGTGGTCAGGCTGTAACAGGTTTGGTTCGTACAGCGAGCCGTACCTTGAAAGCACATGAGTCAACAAGTCTTGATGCGATTTTAGAAGTTGAAAGACCAAAACTCTGGACAGTTTTAAATGATAAACCTGCCTTGTACGAATTGATTACGCGTGTTTACCGTGATGGTCAATTAGTCGATGCTAAGAAAGATTTGTTTGGTTACCGTTACTATCATTGGACTCCAAATGAAGGTTTCTCTTTGAATGGTGAACGCATTAAATTCCATGGTGTTTCCTTGCACCATGACCACGGAGCGCTTGGAGCAGAAGAAAACTATAAGGCAGAATACCGTCGTCTCAAACAAATGAAGGAGATGGGCGTTAACGCCATCCGTACAACTCATAACCCTGCAAGTCCACAGACCTTGCAAATCGCAGCAGAACTTGGTTTGCTCGTTCAGGAAGAGGCCTTTGATACTTGGTATGGTGGTAAGAAACCTTATGACTACGGACGTTTCTTTGAAAAAGACGCGACTCACCCAGAAGCTAGAAAAGGTGAAAAATGGTCTGACTATGATCTTCGTACCATGGTCGAAAGAGATAAAAACAACCCAGCTGTCTTCATGTGGTCTATCGGGAATGAAATCGGTGAAGCCAATGGTAATGCTCACTCTCTTGCAACGGTTAAACGCTTAGTAAAAGTGATTAAAGATGTTGATAAAACTCGTTATGTTACTATGGGAGCAGATAAGTTCCGCTTTGGTGATGGTAGTGGTGGTCATGAGAAGATTGCCGAAGAACTCGATGCAGTTGGTTTTAACTACTCAGAAGATAACTACAAGAAACTTCGTGCGAAACATCCAAACTGGTTGATTTACGGTTCAGAAACATCTTCAGCAACCCGTACACGGGGTAGCTATTATCGTCCTGACCAAGAATTGGTACATAGCAACCAAGCTTATCGTAATTACGAACAGTCCGATTATGGAAATGACCGTGTTGGTTGGGGGAAAACTGCAACTGCTTCATGGACTTTTGACCGTGACAACGCTGGCTATGCTGGACAGTTTATCTGGACAGGTACGGACTATATCGGTGAACCTACACCATGGCACAACCAAAACCAAACTCCCGTTAAGAGCTCTTACTTTGGGATCGTAGATACAGCCGGTATTCCAAAAAATGACTTTTATCTCTACCAAAGCCAATGGGTTTCTGCCAAGAAGAAACCGATGGTACATCTTCTTCCTCACTGGAACTGGGAGAATAGAGACTTGGCATCGAAAGTTGAAGATTCAGACGGAAAAATCCCAGTTCGTGCGTACTCAAACGCTGCAAGCGTAGAATTGTTCTTGAACGGTCAATCTCTCGGTGTTAAAAAGTTCAACAAAAAACAAACTAGTGATGGCCGTACCTACCAAGAAGGTGCCAATGCTAAGGAACTCTATCTTGAGTGGAAGGTTGCGTACCAACCAGGTACCTTGGAAGCTGTAGCTCGCGATGAAGCTGGAAAAGAAATTGCACGTGATAAGATTACGACTGCAGGCCAACCTGCAGGTGTTCGCCTCGTTAAGGAAGAACATGCAATCGCAGCAGATGGAAAAGACTTGACCTACATCTACTACGAAATCGTAGACAGTGAAGGAAATGTGGTACCAACTGCCAATAATTTGGTTCGTTTCCAATTGCATGGACAAGGTCAACTGGTCGGTGTAGATAATGGGGAACAAGCCAGCCGTGAACGCTATAAGGCGCAACCAGACGGTTCTTGGATCCGCAGAGCCTTTAACGGTAAAGGTGTTGCCATTGTCAAATCAACTGAACAAGCAGGTAAATTCACATTAACAGCCCATTCAGATCTCTTGAAATCGGACCAAGTCACTGTCTTTACTGGTAAGAAAGAAGGACAAGAAAAGACAGTTCTAGGAACAGAGGTACCAAAAGTACGTACTGTTATCGAGAAAGAACCGAAAATGCCGAAGACCGTCGCCTTTGTCTATAGTGATGGCAGTCGTGAAAAACGTCCAGTAACATGGTCTTCTGTTGATGTGAGCCAAGCTGGAGTTGTGACAGTTAAAGGTATGGCAGACGGACGTGAGGTAGAGGCTCGTGTTGAGGTTCTAGCAATTGCGAAAGAACTACCAACAGTTAAACGTGTTGCCCCAGGAACAGATTTGAATGCAGTTGATAAATACGTTTCTATCGCTGTAACGGATGGAAGCATTCAAGAATACGAAGTTGATAAGTGGGAGATTGCGGAAGCAGATAAAGCCAAACTTTCAGTCGCAGGATCACGTATACAAATGACTGGTCAATTAGCTGGCGAAACCATTCATGCTACCCTTGTAGTAGAAGAAGGCGAAGCTGCAACACCTGCAGTACCGACTGTAACTGTTGGTGGTGAAGCTGTCACAGGACTTACTAGCCAAAAACCAATGCAATACCGTACTCTTGCTTATGGAGCTGAGTTGCCTAAAGTCACAGCAAGTTCCGAAAATGCAGCTGTTACAGTAGTGCAAGCAAGCG
>CAUUXT010000011.1:0-14042 GCA_963549015.1 uncultured Streptococcus sp. | reverse complement strand
GTCACTGAAAGAAATACCAGGACCATTACTAAAATCTACGTTATTATTTTGATAGTAGTCTGGATTTTGTTTCAACTCTATTAGTCTTTCTCTTAATTCTGTAGGTCTGACATACTCTTTTAAAACAAATTTCAAGGATTCTAATTCATTACCTTGACCATCCTCACCAAAGCCAGTCAATCGTTTATGAGAAAAATAAGCCAACTCCTTGATTTTAGATTTATTCCTATATGAAAAATCAGGATGGGTTATTTTGTTCATCAAATCTTCTATTAATTTTTTATTAAATATTTCATCATAAAAATATTCTAAGATATGATAATAAGAAATAAATTGTATAAATGGATCGCTACTTTCCGAAGCTTGTCGGTAGTATTCAATTATAAACGGATCGTATCTCCTTTTTGGTGCCTCCATTTCAAAAGGTTTTACCCCATACAACCTTCTCTCATCACTAATTTTATTCAAATTTTCAGCTTCAATTATTGGTCTATGTTTACTATAAATATAAGTAAAAATAAAAGAATCTTTATATTGTTTGAACTCATATATATTCTTAGGTTCGTTAGAAATAATTTTCAATGAAAAATGATAGGGAGCAATTCGACTCGATAGATACGTTAAAAATGGTTCATATTTCTTATCTTGTTCAAATTCTACTTGTTCAAGTCTCCCAACTCTTCTCTTACGCACATCCATATCTTTAAAATACATAAGTATGTCATAACCAGGATGAACCATTTCCTCAATTCGTTTATATAGTAAATAAAATGTTGCAACATCAGAAATTCCAGCTATACGATAATTTATATTAGAAGCATTATCCTCTACCTCTATAGGAGAGTAGTAATATCTCGGAGGACGTCTTACATCACTTGATGTCAAAAACAGTTCAAAACTAGTACTGGACTCTAAAAAATAATTTTCTTCCTGCTTATAGTTAGGTAATGAGAAAAACAATTTCTCCATTTCTTCATTATCAAACATCAATAATTCATTATCTACATATACTGAATTTTCCACCTTAAAGTATATTTTATCACCTGGTGTATCGACCTGAAGTCCCAAATATTCAAACAACTTTGTTTTAAAAGTAATATAATCCATAATTTCTTATTCAAATTCTTCTTTTCCAATCCACACAAATGGACAATGACCTAGCGTATTCAAATCCGTATCCAGTGGCAAATCATAAATCACCAAATAGTTTTCTGGGTGCTGAGCTACTAGCTCTTCATGCTTGTCTTTCACCTTTCGTGATCCCCACTAGCACACAAGACCTCAACGACTGCTCTACAGCCTTATCTTGTTCAATAAAACCATTGCACAACCAGAATACTCTAGACAGAAGCCCTCTTCATATTGGCTTCCAGAATAGGCATCTCAACACCCAACTCCTGACCTGTCAGATAGACACTTTGACAACAGTAAAAGATATCTTGTTTATCATTATGCAAGGTCATGATATTTCGGGTCAGCTCATTTTTCGCAAACATAGCTTTCATGGCCTTCCCTGCAATCCAAGCGGGAATTTTATAAGGCAAGAGTTCTGCTTTGTAAAGTTTCAAATTCACACCACGCGCTTCTACGACTTTCAAAGCCTCTCGAATGGCCTTGATGGCTAATGATAATTCCGAAGAACTGTTCATCAAGTTCAAAGCCAATTTTTCTGGATTTTCTAGATTTCCCGAGCGTGCAGCTGTCGAGGTGACACCCGCATTAATCGCCATGTGAATCCAAATCCACTCGACCATATCATGGGGAACCTCCCACTTCAAATCTGCCGAAGTCAGCAAATCCGTCAAGTCAGCATAATTGGGGATGTGTGCTTTTTTCTCCCCTTCTAACATTAAATGGTCGAACAAGACGCCATCTAAATAATCCTTATTCATATGACCACCAGCTGTAGGAAATGCGAGAATATAGTCATACTCCCCTGCCCATTTCTCTACTTCCTCTCGCGTATTCCAGAAATTACAGAAGAAAACGAGAGTTCCTTTAATCCGATTTTCTCGCAAGGTTTCCACGGCTTCTTTTACAAAACCATGACGCACACTGATAAAAATAAAATCATATTCCGCATGATCTTCCGCCACATGAACCACATAGGTATCCCGTTTATTTTCACCTTTGGAAACATAACGGCCATCTAGCAAATCAACTGGCAAAACGTTTGGTGCTGTACTTTTCTTACTTTCTCTCAGCACGTGCTCTACCTGATGACCTGCTTTTTGAAAAGCATAGGCATAAATGGTCCCGATAACCCCAAGACCTAAAATTGCTATTCTCACCTAAAAATCAATCCCTTCTCCAAACTCAACCACGCTATCCGGCGCATTACTAAACAAAGTCACGTGTCCCATTTTGCGGTTGTGCCTTGCTTCTATTTTACCATACATATGGAGGTGGGCGCTTGGATTTTCTGTGACATATTTTTCAGCGACCTCGACGTGTTGGCCGAGAACATTAAGCATAACAGCAGGCGCATGCAGTTTAATGACTGGCAATGGTGCTCCGAGAACACCCAAGATATGGGTATCAAACTGTGAAAAGTCGCAGGCTTCGATAGAGTAGTGTCCTGAGTTGTGTGGACGTGGCGCAATTTCGTTGACAATGATGTCATCCGCTGTCGCAAACATTTCCACACAGAGGGTTCCAGACAAGTTCAGTTGTTCAGCGATTCGCACTGCCATTGCTTTTGCTTTTTCTGCTAGACTTTCTGAAACGCGAGCTGGCACAATGGTCTTGGACAGGATGTTATTGCGATGGATATTTTCCTGAACGGGGAAAACCGTCACATCCTTGCCATTCCCTGATACAATGACAGAAATTTCAAGGTCAAAGTTGACGAATTCTTCCAAAACGCAGTCTGCTGAGTCGGCTAGTGCACGGGCTTCTTCCAAGTCTGCTTCTGAGCGAATGACTTTTTGTCCATGCCCATCGTAGCCACCAGTCGCAGTCTTAAGAACATAGTTTTTCGATAAGTCAATATCTGCCAAGTCTTGGCTAGAAGTCACAACCTTGTAGGGTGCCACGGTTACTTGAGCCTTGTTTGACAAAAAGTCCTTTTCAAAGATGCGATTTTGAGAAATACGGAGTAGGTCTGTCCCTTGTGGAAGTTGCCCATCCTTAACAACCGCATCCAAACCGTCAGCATCAACATTTTCAAATTCATAAGTGAGGACATCGCAACGCTCAGCCAACTGACGAAGGGCATCCACATCGTTATAAGGCGCCACGATGATCTCCGCCACGCGAGAGGCCGGGCAATCCACCGCAGAATCCAGCGCGATAACCTTGTGCCCCATGTAGATAGCAGAAATGGCCATCATCTGACCCAGCTGACCACCACCGATAATTCCGATTGTTTTAGATGAGCTCATTTGTCGACTCCTCTACGATTTTTCCTTGTTCTTCTGCGAAATCTGCCAAAGTTGTCGCGATAGCCGCATCCTCTACAGACAGGAGACGGAGGGCAAAGAGGGCTGCATTAGTCGCACCAGCTTCACCGATAGCCATAGTCGCAACAGGCACGCCACCCGGCATCTGTACGATAGAGTAGAGCGAGTCCACGCCACTAAGAGCACGTGATTTGACTGGTACACCAATGACAGGCAGAGTGGTTTTTGCTGCGACCATACCTGGTAAATGGGCTGCGCCTCCAGCACCTGCAATAATGACCTTGATACCGCGACTCCGTGCTTCCTCGGCATGTCTAAACATGAGGTCTGGTGTACGGTGGGCAGAGACAACTTTCTTTTCGTAGGCTACACCGAAGCGGTCTAAGACTTCAGCAGTTTTTTGCATGGTCGCCCAGTCGGATTTTGAGCCCATGATGATGGAAATAATTGGTTTAGTCATAATTTTTCCTTTTCTTTCCTTTCTTTTTTCAATCACCTTAAGTTGTTAGGGACGGCAGCAGCCACCAAAGGTGTCTCATGCCTAAATCGGAAGCCCAAGGTCTTTCAATTTCCCTGAACGATTGGATTATCATCCAATCGTTCTTTCACAACGGCGGTGATTGTTCTATATTAGCTCGCTAACGCTCGCAAATCAAACGACTATTATCTTACTTTGGCTCGCTTTCGCTCGCCATGGCAAATATGTCTGTTAATCTTTTATGGCCTTGCTTCCGATATCTGTTCGGTAAAAGAGGCCTTCTGTGTTTTGTTTGTTAAGTTCGCTGTAGATGGCGTCTTGAGCTTCTTTAACGGTATCTGCTGTGGTGACGAGCATATAGACACGTCCGCCGTTTGATAGCAGTGCTCTGCTATTTTCCGCAAACTTAGCCCCAGCATAGTAAGTGATGATGTCGCCCTCGGTCTTGGCTGGCAACTTGACACCTTTTTCATAGTCTAACGGGTAGCCCTTGGATGCGACAACCACACCCAGAGTCACACCCTTGTCCGTCCACGTGATGTTTGGCTCCTTGCCATTGAGAATATCCGTGATATTTTGTGCAAAGTCAGAGGTCAAACGAGGCAAGATAATCTGAGTTTCGGGATCTCCAAAACGAGCATTGAACTCGATAACCTTAGGTCCATCAACTGTCAAGATAAGACCCGCGTAAAGGACACCAAGATACGGACGACCTTCTTTGATCATCCCTTCAAGGACTGGCTTGACAATGGTGTCAACAGCTGTGTCAACCACGATCTGTGGCAAGTGAGGAACTGGCGCATAGGCACCCATCCCACCAGTGTTAGGGCCCTTGTCGCCGTCGTAAGCACGTTTGTGATCCTGAGCCGTCGGCATGATGTAGAACTTGTCCCCATTGACAAAGGCAAAGAGAGAGAACTCTTCTCCGTCAAGGAATTCCTCGATAACCACACGCGCACCCGAGTCACCAAATTTATTGTCCAAAAGCATCTCATGAGCAGCTTCGACCGCTTGCTCAACCGTCTCCGCAACAACGACACCTTTCCCAAGGGCCAAGCCATCCGCCTTGACGACGATTGGAGCGCCTTTCTCCTCGATGTAAGCCTTAGCTTCCTCAAAGTCTGAAAATGTGCCATAGACTGCTGTCGGTACACCGTATTTGACCATGATTTCCTTGGCAAAATCCTTGGACCACTCCAGCTCCGCTGCTAAACGAGATGGACCAAAAACCTTGAGACCAGCTGCATTGAACTCATCAACAATCCCAGCAGCAAGGGCATCATCTGGACCGATAAAGGTCCAAGCAATATCGTTGGCCTTTGCAAACTCAATTAACTTAGAATGTTCGGAAATAGAGATATTTACCAAATCAAGTCCATCTAAGGTCATCCCGTCATTCCCAGGAGCTACAAAGACTTTTTCAACGTCTTTTGACTCAAGCAACTTCTTGGCAATGGCATGTTCACGACCACCCGAACCGACAACTAACAGCTTCATTTTTCAACCTCTTTTTCGAATTATTTACTAACATTATATCACAAACGTTCGTTTTAATCTCGTTTCGTTCTGCCTTTTAATCAAAAAAGGAAAGAAACTGTTTTCTTCCCTTTTGTCTTCTTAATGTCTAAAATGTCTCACTCCTGTGAAGACCATAGTCAAGCCATATTTGTCAGCCACTTCGATAGACTCTTGGCTGCTCATTAACCAGTTATATCAGAAAGGTTAAAAAGTAGCTCTCATTTAATCGTTTTTCATTTCGCGTATTTTTCTAGATGTGTTTGAATTTTTGGCATGATGAGATGCATGATTTTAAGATTCGTAAAAGCTATTATCATGGCCAATAAAAGATAGACAACGACTGATAACAAAGAAACATCATAAGGCCAATAGTGAGAAATAATCATTAGAACCATCGGCAATTCTAGGGTTACCGTGACGACTCCAGGAACATAGCCCCTAAATTGCAGGCACATGATATAATGGATTATGAAATGAGCTGTATACGCTATTACAAAAGATAAATAGAGTAGGTTGTTGTGAGTCAATTGGCAAAGGCCAGAAATAAACAGCAAAATAACAAACTCTTCTAAAACACCTACTGCAAAGGCGGAACTTTGCGTAACGGAACCAAAAAACGGTTTTCTAAAAGTCGCTAACTTTTGATGATGGCGTATTTTCCACAAGGGCATAATAATCATTTCTTCAAAATCGTGTAAAATAAATAAAATAGGTAGCATCCAAACGTTAAAAAGAATGCTCATATCTTTACCTCCTTAATAGCAACTAACAATTGTACAATGTTAAGAATAAATGATAATCATATATCACGCGTAACACTTTTAGTATAAAGATAAACTGTTACAAAAACAAGAGGTTAAGAGAAATTGGCACAGTTTGACCAAAAGTGTGACAGGAAAGGAAAAATACCATGGAATATCAAACACGACAATGGCTGGAGGAAGCCTTGTTCGATTTATTAGCAACTAAGCAGTCTCTCCAAAATATCAGCATTGTTGAACTCAGCGAGCATGCTCAGATTGCTAGACGAACATTTTATCGTTATTACCATTCAAAAGAGGAAGTTCTTACGAACTATTTAGACCGCTTAATCCAATACTATATTATCGAACTTCAAACAGCAAAACTGAATAATTTTGAAGATTTAGTGAACCTTTTCTTTCAGTATTGGAGCCAGTACACTGATCCATTAAAAATTTTGCAAGACGCAAACTTACTCGTGCTTATCTTGCAAAGGTCTTATGATAAGCTTCCTACTGCCTATACCACTGTCATGGCACCTTGGCACATCACAAATAGTGATCAAAGACAAATCACTTATGATAGTAAATTCATTACCGGCGGTCTCTACAATATTTTTGATGAATGGTTAAAAGGAGATTATAAAGCCATGCCTGTTAACGAGCTAGTCACAACAACCTTAAACACCATAAAACGTATGAAAAATAGTTAAGTGAGAAACTGAGTTTTTCTAGATTAGTCATGAACAGCTCTAACAAATCATTTTAATAATTTCTAACACTAAAATGCTTATTGTTTTAGACATACAAAAAGAGAAGACAACTTACGTCTTCTCTCGTTGTTAGCGATAAATCATTTATCACAGTTGATAATGAGCTAATTTTTAAATACCTATCAATGTCTAAAATGTCTTACTCCTGTGAAGACCATGGTCAAGCCATATTTATCCGCAGCTTCGATAGACTCTTGGTCACGCACAGACCCACCCGGTTGGATGATTGCTTTGATTCCTGCTTTGGCGATTTCTTCCACGTTATCCGCAAATGGGAAGAAGGCATCTGAAGCAAGAACTGCGCCGTCAAGACGGTCTTTGGCTTGATCGATAGCGATGCGAACAGAGGCCACACGGTTAGTTTGACCTGGGCCGACACCAAGTGTCATATGGTCGTTGGTCACGATGATACCGTTTGATTTGACATACTTGATAGCTTTCCAAGCGAACTCAAGGGCAGTCGCTTCTGTCTCGGTTGGTTGGCGTTTGGTCACCACTTGCCAGTCAGCTGGGCTTTCCTTGACCACGTCTTGATTTTGCACCAGAAGTCCACCTACTACGCCTGTGTACTCAGCCTCTACTTCACTCGCTTCTTGAGCATCAAATGGCAAGGCAAGGATACGCAAGTTTTTCTTTTTGTTGGTCAAAATGGCTAACGCTTCATCGGTATAGCTCGGTGCGATGATGATTTCAAGGAAAATGCCGTGCATCTTCTCGGCTGTCGCAGCATCCACCTCACGGTTAAGGACGACAATTCCACCAAAGATAGACACTGGGTCAGACTCATAAGCATAATCCCAAGCAGTTTCGATGTCATCAGCTTGACCGATACCGCACGGGTTCATGTGTTTGAGAGCCACAACGGTTGGACAGTCTTTGAAGTCACGGATGATACGGATAGCAGCATCTGCATCACGGATATTGTTAAAGGACAATTCCTTACCGTTAAGCTGTTTGGCTGAAGCAACGGAGTAGTCTGTCGGCAAGGCTTTTTGGTAGAAGTCCGCATCCTGTTGAGGATTTTCCCCATAACGCATTGGTTGCTTGAGGTCGTAGGTCAAAGTGAGCTTTTCAGGTTTGCTTTCACCCACTTGAGCTGTGAAGTATTCTGCAATCAAGGCATCATAAGCTGCAGTGTGACGGAAAACCTTGGCTGCTAAACGTTGACGCGTTTCATAAGTCGTTTTGCCGTTGGCTGACAATTCGTTAAGCACCACTTCATAGTCTGCAGGATCTACCACAACTGTTACGCTGGCATGGTTCTTCGCTGCTGAACGAAGCATAGACGGCCCACCGATATCGATGTTTTCGACTGCATCAGCGTAAGTCACATCTGGTTTGAGAATGGTTTCCTTAAATGGGTAAAGGTTTACCACAACAAGGTCGATGAGCTCGATCTGATTGTCCTTAGCCGCTTGAAGGTGGCTGTCCAAGTCACGACGAGCGAGAAGCCCACCGTGGATGTTTGGATGAAGAGTCTTGACGCGACCGTCCATCATTTCTGGGAAGCCCGTCACATCATCGATCGCAATGGTCTCCACCCCAGCATAGTCAAGGGTAATCTTGGTTCCACCTGTCGAGACAATCTCCCAACCAAGTTTTTTGAGTTCTTGGGCAAATTCAACAATGCCCGCTTTGTCTGAGACGCTAATTAGTGCGCGTTTAGTCATGTTTTTTCCTTTCATTTACTTGTCCAACAATTCTCTAATAACCTCTGGATACAACTTATACTCTGCCTCATGAATGCGAGCTTCAAAGCTTTCGATGGTATCAGCAGATAGACGTGGCACACGGACTTGTTTGATGACCTTGCCTGTATCCACTCCGGAATCCACCCAGTGAATGGTGACGCCGCTCTCAGCAACCCCAGCATTCCAAGCATCCTCAATCCCATGAGCTCCTGGAAATTCGGGCAGGTAGGCTGGATGAATGTTGATAATTCGACCTTCATAAGTCACCAATAAGGTTGGCCCAACGATTTTCATGTAGCCAGCGAGGCAAACCAAGTCAATCTGGTGTTCTTCCAAGAGTTCGACAAGGGCTGCTTCATAGTCTGCCTTATTCTCAAACTCCTTGAGTTCAAAAGCATAGGAAAGGACACCGAGCTTTTCTGCACGCTCGAGCACATAGGCATCACGATGGTCTGAAAAGACAAACTCCACCGGAAATTGTTCCGCAATCACCTGAAAATTTGAGCCATTACCAGAGGCAAAAACCGCTATTTTTTTCATTTGATGATGACACTTTCGTTTTCTTTCTTGACGATGCGACCAATTTCATAAACTGGTTCATCCAGCAATTCCTTGACGCGACCTACATTTTCAGGGCTAACTGCCAACATGAGTCCCACACCCATATTGAAGATTTCAAACATTTCTTCATGCTTTATTTCACCGTATTTTTCAAGGGCTTTGAAAATCGGAAGCACTGGAACCTTGTCTTCTTCAATTTCCGCAGCCAAGTTATCTGCAAACATACGAGGAACATTTTCGATAAAGCCCCCACCTGTGATGTGGGCAATGCCGTTGACCAACTCTTCCTTGATGAGTGGCAAAACAGCCTTGACATAGATACGAGTCGGCTCAAGAAGAACTTCCTTAAGTTTCTTGCCTTCCAATTCTGGCAAGACTTCCTCACCTGTGTAGTCGGTAAAAACACGACGCACGAGTGAGTAACCATTTGAGTGAATACCACTCGAAGCAAGCCCGAGAAGAACATCACCTTCAGCTACTTTTGAGCCGTCAATGATTTGAGATTTTTCAGCCACGCCGACCGCAAAACCAGCCAGATCGTAGTCATCTGCGCCATACATACCAGGCATTTCAGCCGTTTCCCCACCGATGAGAGCAGCGCCTGCCTGCACACAACCTTCTGCCACACCAGCAACGACTTGTTCTAGTTTAGCTGGTTCATTCTTGCCAGTCGCGACGTAGTCAAGGAAGTAAAGAGGCTCCGCACCTGCAGCGATGATGTCATTAACACACATAGCCACACAGTCCTGACCGATAGTATCGTGCTTGTCGTACTTGATAGCCAACATGAGCTTGGTCCCGACACCATCAGTCCCTGAGATCAAGACCGGCTCTTTGACACCTGTTTTTGAAAGGTCAAACATACCACCAAAGCCACCCAGAGCTCCCATAACACCTGCACGCTCCGTGCGAGCCACGTGCTTTTTGATCCGCTCAACAACTTCATAACCCGCTTCAACATCCACACCAGACTGCGCATAAGCATTTTTATTCCTCATTTTATTCATTCCTTTTCTTTTTTTGAGAAAGACTGCAACGTATTTTTAGATAAACAATCATTTTATCTAAAAATACTAGTTAGGTCTCTAGCTTTGGTCCTATAGGAAAAAGCGTCTACTGACAAATGCTTTAGCTTTTAGTCAGTAGTGAGACGTGGAGCGTATGCAGTTTTATTTGTCATTTGTTTATTCCTTTCCTTTAATGGAGAGTCTTTATCTGTCTATTTGTAAAAACTGATCTTGTCACCCAAACTTCTACGATATTCTTCCTCATAGTCGTAGAGAGGTGTTGGGTAGTCACCGTCAAAGTAAGCGACACAGAGACCACCGTTCGGCGCATCTGTTTCGATGCCGATAGAATCAATTAAGCCATCAATCGAAAGATAGGTCAGGCTATCCGCACCAATGATTTGGCAGGTTTCTTCGACTGTATGATTAGCCGCAATCAACTCCTGACGCGTCTGGATATCAATCCCGTAGAAACATGGATAAGCCAGCGCTGGACTACCAATGGCAACGTGAACCTCAGACGCACCTGCTTCTTTCAAAAGCTGAACGATACGGCGAGAGGTTGTCCCACGAACAATGGAATCATCCACCATAACCACACGTTTGCCTTTGACAACACCCGAAACAGCAGACAGTTTCATCCGCACACCTTGCTCTCGCAATTCTTGAGTCGGTTGGATAAAGGTACGTTGCGTGTATTGGTTTTTGATGAGACCCATTTCATTTGGCAGACCAGATTCTTCTGCAAATCCCATAGCTGCGCTGAGTGAGGAATTGGGCACGCCGACCACAATATCCGCTTCGTGCTTGAACTCACGCGCCAATTGAGCCCCCATACGTTTGCGAGCTGTATGGACGTTGACACCATGGATATTAGAGTCAGGACGGGCAAAATAGATATACTCCATAGAGCAAATGGCCAACTGGGTATCATTCGTATAGCTATCGTACTGAATCCCATTGTCATCTACGATTACAATCTCTCCTGGTTTCACATCACGAATCCACTCAGCACCAATGACTTCAAAAGCACAGGTTTCTGACGAAACCACCACCGCTCCGTTTGCCATTTTCCCAATAGAAAGAGGGCGGAAGCCATTAGGGTCAAGGGCCGCAACCAACTTGTCCTCAAATAGCAGGATATAAGCAAAGCCACCTTTGACGAGACTAAGTGCTTCCTTGATTTTACCCATCAAGTTCGGATTGTGACTCCGACGAATGAGGTGGGCCAAGATTTCCGAGTCCGAAGTTGAACTGAAAATAGCTCCTCTTTGTTCCAATTCTTTCTTGAGCGATTCGGCATTGGTCAGGTTTCCGTTATGAGCAAGTCCAAACTGCATATCATGAAAGCGAAAGAGGAAGGGTTGGATATTGTCTACAGAAGCTTCTCCCGCAGTCGCATAACGCACATGTCCAATCGCTCCAGTCCCTGTCAATTTATCCAAATTAGCAGGATTTCTGAACACTTCTGATAAAAGCCCCATATCACGATGGCGCTTCAATTGCCCTTGGTCATTGGAGAGGATTCCTGCCCCCTCTTGCCCACGGTGCTGAAGACTGTGGAGACCAAAATAGGTCAACTTAGCAGCATCCGGGTGACCCCAAATACCGAAAACACCACATTCTTCATTAAGAGATTTTACTTCGTATGTCATTTTTTATACCTAATTTTTATTTGTGTAGCACCAAGAGCTAAATCTACATGACTTTTACATTACTGATACTATCTATTAGAAAATCTGTAAGTCTTATTTTCCAGTAAAGTATTTAACCGCCGACGCGAACAGGTGCTGGTCTTTATTTCCTGGGATATTTTGGAAAAGACCGTCTTCATAACGTTCTGAGTGTCCCATTTTACCGATGATTTGACCATTCTTGCTAGTAATTCCTTCGATGGCATTTACAGAACCATTTGGATTGTACTTAGAGTCCATACTTGGTTTGCCGTCAAAGTCAACGTATTGACTAAAGATTTGACCATTGTCATGGAGCTCCGCAAATTCCTCAGCCGTCACGACAAACTTCCCTTCACCGTGCGATACTGGAATGGCGTGGATATCGCCCACTTGCACTCCAGCCAACCATGGCGAGTTAGTATTGGCAATCCGAGTTTCCACCATCTTAGCCACGTGCTGGTTGGCATCATTGTAGAAGAGGGTTGGACTAGTACCGCTGGCATCCTCGAAGTTTCCGTATGGAAGAAGACCTGATTTGACCAAGGCTTGGAATCCATTACAGATACCGATAATCAAGCCACCACGAGCGATAAAGCTATCAATGGCTGCACGTACTTTTTCATTAAGAAGGATATTGACAATAAACTTAGCTGATCCATCCGGCTCATCCGCGGCTGAGAAGCCACCTGCAAAGAAGAGGATGTTAGCCTTGCCGATGTTGTCAACCATGGTTTCAACTGACTTGACAATAGCTTCTTCATTCAAGGTCACAAATGGTACCAAGTTAACCTCTGCACCTTCTTTTTCAAAGGCCTTGGCTGAGTCATATTCTGAGTTGGTACCTGGGAAGACTGGGATGTAAACCACAGGTTTTTCAATAGTTTCTTTAGCTTTAATGACTGTCTCAGAAGCGATAGCTGGCACTGCTTCTAGTTCAGTTGCTTGGGCAAATTCAGTTGGGTAAACTTCTTCCAGTTTTCCTTGGAAAGCACTGTCAAGCTTGTGTCCATCTAGCTTCACACCGTTGACAAGGAGTGTAAAGTCTGCTTTCGTTTGACCGATCTTCTCCACCCCAACGATTTCTTCAGGAGATGTGAAGACAAATCCACCTAATTGAGCTATCAAAGCCGTTTCAAGATCAGGCAAGATTACCTCTGCACCGATATGATTTCCAAAAGTAGCAAGAGTCAAGCTTTCAAGGACACCTCCGTATTTAACAGCTGATGCAGATGTTACTTTGTGTCCAGCTTGGATAGCTTCAAATTGAGCAAAGTTAGACTTAATCAAGTCAAAATTAATCTCTGCAGAGAGGGCTTGACCTGGGATGTAGTAGATATTTTCACCAGCAGTCTTGAACTCTGGAGAGAGCACCTTACGACTATCTGCAGTTGTGACACCAAAAGCAACCAGGGTTGGTGGTACGGTTAATTCTTCAAAGGTACCAGACATAGAGTCTTTACCTCCAATAGATGGCAAGCCAAGTTGGATTTGTGCTTCGATAGAACCTAGAAGAGCCGCTACCGGCTGACCAAAACGCTCTGCTTGTTTATCCATGCGCTCAAAATACTCTTGGTAAGAGAAGCGAGCCTTGGACCAGTTTGCACCAGCAGCAACCAAACGAGCAGTTGCTTCGATAACCGCATAAGCAGCGCCATGATATGGAGACCATTCTGCCACATATGGATTGAATCCTTGGGCCATGACAGACGCAGTGTGAGTTACACCGTGCTGAACTGGCAATTTCTGCACAGATGCCTCAGTTGGTGTGAGTTGGTAGCGACCACCAAGTGGGTGATTGACCGTTGAACGACCGACCGAACAGTCAAAGATAGTTTGTAAACCTTTTTGACTCGCATGGTTGAGGTCAGACAATACCGCAAGGGTATCAGCTTCAAGTGTGTTAGTGCTTGTTGTGCGTTCTTCTGGAAGCTTGACGTCCTTGTCCACCACCTTGGCATCAACGACTACGCGCACACCGTTTGTATCAAGGAAACGACGTTCCAAGTCCACAATGATTTCACCATTCCAGTGCATGACTAGATTTGGTTTTTCAGTCACTGTCGCAACCACAACAGCGTCAATATTTTCTTTATTACATTCCGCAACGAAGGCATCTACGTCTTCAGGACGCACCACAACTGCCATTCGTTCTTGTGATTCAGAGATGGCAATTTCTGTACCGTTCAAACCTTGGTAT
>CAUUXT010000010.1:0-15006 GCA_963549015.1 uncultured Streptococcus sp. | reverse complement strand
GTTGGGGCTATTGCTTGGTCGACAGAAGGTTATTATGGGCACGTGGCCTGGGTATCAAATGTATCAGGGGATACGATTGAGATAGAAGAGTATAATTATGGAGTTCGAGAAAAGTATAACCGTCGAAAGGTCAAGGCTAGTTCGATGACAGGTTTTATTCATTTCAGGGATTTATCCACTAGCCATAGTGCGGGTGAGAATGCTCGTAGCTCAGAGCTTCCGTCTAGTGGGACAATAGTATTCACGGGGAAATCGCCTATTATGGACCAACCATCAAGTACAGGACAAGTTATTGACTACTATTATGCTGGTGAGAGTGTGAGTTATGATCAGGTTCTTGAAAAGGATGGTTATAAGTGGCTTGGTTATTTGTCTTATAGCGGTTCTAGAAGATATGTGCAGTATGCAGAGCTAAGCAATATAGAAAAGGGCTGGAAAAAAGAAGGAGGGAGTTGGTATTACCGAGAGAATGGGAAACTCGCAACTGGTTGGAAGAAAATAAATGGCAGTTGGTATCACTTTAAAGACAATGGAACCATGTCAACAGGTTGGGTGAAGGATAGTTCGCATTGGTACTATCTAAAGGCATCAGGGGAGATGCAGACGGGATGGCTCAAGGAAAATGGAACATGGTATTATTTGGAGAGTTCAGGGGCTATGAAGTCTAGCCAGTGGTTCCAGGTAGGAGGAAAGTCTTATTACGTCAATGCTTCAGGGGCTTTAGCAGTGAATACTACTGTAGATGGCTATCGAGTGGATAGTAATGGAGCTAGAATCTAGAAAGAATATAAAAAAGAGGGCTTCACTACCATTTGCCTATTCTTTCCGATGGTATTTTTCCTTGCTTTCCTTTATAATGGGTGTATGGACAAGAAAAAATTATTATTAATTGATGGATCTTCAGTTGCTTTTCGAGCTTTTTTTGCGCTCTATCAGCAGTTGGATCGTTTTAAAAATGCTAATGGCCTTCATACCAATGCAATCTATGGCTTTCAACTCATGTTGAATCATGTCTTGGAGCGGGTTGAGCCCAGTCATGTTTTGGTAGCCTTTGATGCAGGCAAGACGACTTTCCGAACAGAGATGTATGCAGACTACAAGGGTGGCCGTGCTAAAACTCCAGATGAGTTTCGTGAGCAATTTCCCTTCATTCGTGAGTTGTTAGACCATCTTGGAATTCGCCATTATGAGTTGGCCCAGTATGAAGCCGATGATATCATCGGGACTCTAGGCCGTTTGGCTGAGAAGGATTTCTTCGATGTGACTATCGTTAGCGGAGACAAGGACTTGATCCAGTTGACGGATGAGCATACGGTGGTCGAGATTTCCAAAAAAGGTGTGGCTGAGTTTGAGGCCTTTACGCCGGACTATCTCATGGAAAAGATGGGCCTCACACCAGCTCAGTTCATTGATCTTAAGGCCCTCATGGGGGATAAGTCTGATAATATCCCTGGTGTCACGAAAATCGGTGAAAAGACGGGTATCAAGCTCTTGCTGGAGCACGGTTCGCTAGAGGGTATTTATGAAAATATTGACAGGATGAAGGCTTCTAAGATGAAGGAAAATCTCATCAATGATAAGGAACAGGCCTTTTTATCGAAAACACTGGCGACCATTGAAACTCAGGCACCAATTGAGATTGGACTAGACGATTTGGTCTATAATGGACCCGATGTGGAAAATCTCGGGAAATTCTACGATGAGATGGGCTTCAAACAGCTCAAGCAAGCTTTAAATGTGTCATCAACGGATGCTCCTGAAAGATTGGATTTCACTATCGTTGACCACGTCAGTCAAGACATGCTGAGCGCAGACTCTATCATCCACTTTGAACTCTTTGGTGAGAACTACCATACAGATGACTTGGTTGGTTTTGCTGGGTCTTGTGGGGATAAACTTTACGCTACAGACAAACTTGAGCTCTTGCAGGAGCCGATTCTCAAGGAATTTTTAGAAAAAACACCTCTGAAAGTGTATGACTTTAAAAAAGCGAAGGTTCTTTTAAATCGCTTGGGCTTGAACCTGCAGGCCCCTGCTTTTGACAGTCGCTTGGCCAAATACTTACTCTCTACTGTCGAGAATAATGAAATTTCAACTATTGCGAATCTCTATGGCCAGACTTATTTGGCTGATGATGAGACCTTCTATGGTAAGGGGGTCAAGAAAGCCATCCCTGAGAGAGAAAAATTCTTGGAGCATTTGGCTCGCAAAGTTGCAGTATTGGTTGAGACTGAACCTGTTTTACTTGAAAAACTCAGTGAACATGGGCAGTTAGACCTTCTCCATGACATGGAGCAACCTCTGGCTTTTGTCCTTGCTAAGATGGAAATTGCTGGGATCAAGGTCAAAAAAGAAACTCTGCTTGAGATGCAGGCTGAAAATGAGCTTGTTATTGAAAAACTGACTCAAGAGATTTACGAGTTGGCTGGTGAAGAGTTTAATATCAATTCTCCTAAGCAGTTGGGGGTACTGCTCTTTGAAAAGCTCGGTCTTCCTCTAGAGTACACTAAGAAAACCAAGACAGGTTACTCGACGGCCGTGGATGTGCTAGAGCGTCTAGCTCCTATTGCGCCAATTGTTAAGAAAATTCTAGACTACCGTCAGATTGCTAAGATTCAATCGACTTACGTGGTTGGCTTGCAGGATTGGATTTTAGATGATGGCAAGATTCACACGCGCTATGTGCAGGATTTGACTCAGACTGGGCGTTTGTCTAGTGTGGATCCAAACTTGCAAAATATTCCTGTTCGTTTGGAACATGGCCGCCTCATTCGTAAGGCTTTTGTCCCTGAGTGGGAGGATAGTGTCTTGCTCAGCTCGGACTATTCACAGATTGAGTTGCGCGTTTTGGCCCATATCTCTAAGGATGAGCACTTAATCAAGGCCTTCCAAGAGGGAGCAGATATCCATACTTCCACAGCTATGCGTGTCTTTGGAATTGAACGTCCTGAGGATGTGACTCCAAACGACCGTCGCAATGCCAAGGCGGTTAACTTCGGAGTGGTTTATGGGATTTCAGACTTTGGTTTGTCTAATAATCTGGGCATTAGCCGTAAGGAAGCAAAAGCCTACATTGACACTTACTTTGAACGCTTCCCAGGTATTAAAAACTACATGGATGAGGTGGTGCGTGAGGCGCGTGATAAGGGCTATGTAGAGACCCTCTTCAAGCGTCGTCGTGAGTTGCCAGATATTAATTCACGCAACTTCAACATTCGTGGTTTTGCAGAGCGGACTGCCATCAACTCTCCTATCCAGGGTTCAGCAGCAGATATTCTCAAGATTGCTATGATCCAGCTAGACAAGGCTTTGGTAGAAGGCGGCTATCAGACCAAGATGCTCTTGCAAGTGCATGATGAAATCGTCCTTGAGGTTCCGAAATCGGAACTAGCAGCCGTTAAAGCTCTAGTGAAACAAACCATGGAAGAAGCCATCCAGCTCAGTGTTCCCCTTATTGCAGATGAAAATGAAGGGGCAACCTGGTACGAGGCTAAATAAGAAAACTATGATAGAGTTTGAAGCATATGTCTTCAAACTCTTTTTCAAGATTTTCTGTAAGCAGTTTCCTTGACTTTTCCTTGTATTTGCGTTACTATATGTCCATATAAGATATGGGAGTCTGTGTACAGTCTGAGAGGAAGTGTTAAACTTCGACCGCACCTGATCTGGGTAATGCCAGCGTAGGGAACGATACTTAGCCGAATTCTGCACCTTTTCCATATATGGAAAAGGTTTTCTTTTTGTTAAAGGGAAACCTGAGAAAAGGAGGTTTTTATGAAAGCAAGCATTGCCTTGCAAGTCTTGCCCCTATCACAGGGGATCGATCGAATTGCTATTATCGATCAGGTTATTGCTTATCTGCAAGCTCAGTCCGTGACCATGGTAGTGACACCATTTGAAACGGTCCTGGAAGGGGAGTTTGATGAGCTCATGCGCATTCTCAAAGAAGCGCTTGAAGTGGCTGGGCAGGAGGCAGATAATGTCTTTGCCAATGTCAAAATAAATGTAGGAGAGATTTTAAGTATTGATGAGAAACTTGAAAAGTATACTGAGACGACACATTAGTCTATTGGGTTTTCTAGGAGTCTTGTCAATCTGGCAGTTAGCAGGAATATTCAAACTTCTCCCCAAGTTTATCCTGCCAACTCCTTTTGAAATTCTCCAGGCCTTTGTTCGTGACAGAGAATTTCTCTGGCACCATAGCTGGGCGACCTTGAGAGTGGCTTTGCTCGGACTAGTCTTAGGAGTCTTGATTGCCAGTCTCATGGCGGTACTCATGGATAGTCTAGCTTGGCTCAATGATCTTATCTACCCTATGATGGTGGTTGTCCAGACCATTCCGACCATTGCCATAGCCCCAATTTTAGTCTTGTGGCTAGGCTATGGAATTTTACCCAAGATTGTCTTGATAATCCTGACAACAACCTTCCCTATTATCGTCAGTATTTTGGATGGATTTAGGCATTGTGACAAGGATATGCTGACCTTATTTAGTCTGATGCGAGCCAATCCTTGGCAAATCCTGTGGCATTTTAAAATCCCTGTCAGCCTACCCTACTTTTATGCAGGTCTGAGGGTCAGTGTCTCCTACGCTTTTATCACAACCGTGGTGTCCGAGTGGCTAGGAGGTTTTGAAGGTCTTGGTGTTTATATGATTCAGTCCAAGAAACTGTTTCAGTATGATACCATGTTTGCCATTATTATTCTGGTGTCGATTATCAGCCTTATCGGTATGAAGTTGGTCGATATTAGTGAAAAATACGTGATTAAATGGAAACGTACTTAAATAGAGCGTTTTAGAAAAAGAAAAGAGGAAATGAAAATGAAGAAAACATGGAAAGTGTTTTTAACGCTTGTGACAGCTCTTGTAGCTGTCGTGCTGGTGGCTTGTGGTCAAGGGACTGCTTCTAAGGACAATAAAGAAGAACTCAAGAAGATTGACTTTATCCTAGACTGGACGCCAAATACTAACCACACAGGGCTTTATGTTGCCAAGGAAAAAGGTTATTTCAAAGAAGCTGGAGTGGATGTTGATTTGAAATTGCCACCTGAAGAAAGTTCTTCTGACTTGGTTATCAATGGCAAGGCACCATTTGCAGTGTATTTCCAAGACTACATGGCTAAGAAATTGGAAAAAGGGGCAGGAATCACTGCCGTTGCAGCTATCGTAGAACACAATACATCAGGAATCATCTCTCGTAAATCTGACAATGTAGCTAGTCCAAAAGACTTGGTTGGGAAGAAATACGGTACTTGGAATGACCCAACGGAGCTAGCTATGTTGAAAACATTAGTAGAATCACAAGGTGGAGACTTTGAGAAGGTCGAAAAAGTACCAAACAACGACTCAAACTCCATCACACCGATTGCCAATGGTGTCTTTGACACTGCTTGGATCTACTACGGTTGGGACGGTATCCTTGCCAAATCTCAAGGTGTAGACGCTAACTTTATGTACTTGAAAGACTATGTCAAAGAGTTTGACTACTACTCACCAGTAATCATCGCTAACAACGACTATCTCAAAGACAACAAAGAAGAGGCTCGTAAAGTCATCCAAGCTATCAAAAAAGGCTACCAATATGCCATGGAACATCCAGAGGAAGCAGCAGATATCCTCATCAAGAATGCACCTGAACTCAAGGAAAAACGTGACTTTGTCATCGAATCGCAAAAATACTTGTCAAAAGAATACGCAAGTGACAAGGAAAAATGGGGACAATTTGACGCAGCTCGCTGGAATGCCTTCTACAAATGGGATAAAGAGAATGGTATCCTTAAAGAAGACTTGACTGACAAGGGCTTCACTAACGAATTTGTAAAATAATGACAGAAATTAGACTCGAACATGTAAGCTATGCCTACGATGATGAAAAGATTTTAGAGGATATTAACCTACAAGTGACTTCGGGTGAAGTGGTCTCTATCCTAGGCCCCAGTGGTGTAGGAAAGACTACCCTCTTTAACCTGATTGCAGGCATTTTAGAAGTCCAGTCTGGGCGAATTGTCCTTGATGGCGAGGAGAATCCTAAGGGGCGCGTGAGTTATATGTTGCAAAAGGATTTGCTTTTGGAGCACAAGACGGTGCTTGGCAATATCATCCTGCCTCTCTTGATTCAAAAGGTGGATAAGGCGGAGGCCATTGCCCGAGCAGATGAAATCCTTGCGACCTTTCAGCTGACAACCGTACGGGATAAGTATCCTCATGAGCTCAGTGGAGGGATGCGCCAGCGTGTAGCTTTGCTTCGGACCTACCTTTTCGGGCACAAGCTCTTTCTCTTGGATGAGGCCTTTAGCGCTTTGGACGAGATGACCAAGATGGAACTCCACGCTTGGTATCTGGAGATTCACAAGCAGTTGCAACTGACGACCCTCATCATCACGCATAGTATCGAAGAGGCCCTCAATCTCAGTGACCGCATCTATATCTTGAAAAATCGGCCTGGGCAGATTGTCTCAGAAATTAAACTAGATTGGTCTGAAGGTGAGGACAAGGAAGTCCAAAAGATTGCCTACAAGCGTCAAATCTTGGCAGAATTAGGCTTAGATAAGTAGAAAAATAGGGAGTTGGTGAAGATTATCCTTTACCAGCGCCCTTTTTCTTTAAAAAAATAAAAAATTTCGGTATAATAGTCAAAGATAGTCAAGGTTCAAAGAAGGAGTTTGATTTACTATGAGATTTAAAAATACATCAGATCATATCGAAGCCTATATCAAGGCGATTTTAGACCAATCTGGTATCGTGGAATTGCAACGGAGCCAGTTAGCTGATACCTTTCAGGTTGTACCGAGTCAGATTAACTACGTCATCAAGACCCGCTTTACGGAAAGTAGAGGTTACTTAGTTGAGAGTAAACGAGGTGGTGGAGGCTACATTCGCATAGGGCGGATTGAGTTTTCCAGTCATCATGAGATGCTCCGCGATTTGCTTTACTCGATTGGTGAGCGAGTTAGTCAGGAGGTCTATGAGGATATTCTCCAGCTTTTGGTGGAGCAGGACTTAATGACCAAGCAGGAGATGACCTTGCTAACTTCAGTAGCAACGGATCGTGTCCTAGGGGAAGAAGCCTCAGTTGTCCGTGCCAATATGCTCCGACAGCTATTGCAAGAGGTAGATAGAAAAGAGAAGTAATATGAACTATTCAAAAGCATTGAATGAATGTATCGAGAGTGCCTACATGGTTGCGAGCCATTTTGGAGCTCGTTATCTAGAGTCTTGGCATTTGTTGATTGCCATGTCCAATCACAGTTACAGTGTGGCAGGTGCGACTCTAAATGATTATCCATATGAGATGGACCGTTTAGAAGAGGTTGCGTTGGAACTGACTGAAACCGACTATAGCCAAGACGAAACCTTTATGGAATTGCCCTTTTCCCATCGTTTGGAGGTTCTCTTTGCAGAAGCAGAGTATGTTGCATCAGTGGTCCATGCTAAGGTGCTAGGGACAGAGCATGTTCTCTATGCGATCTTGCATGATGGCAATGCCTTGGCAACTCGCATCTTGGAGAGAGCAGGTTTTTCTTATGAAGACCAGAAAGATCAGGTCAGAATTGCTGCTCTTCGTCGCAATCTAGAAGAGCGTGCAGGATGGACAAGAGAAGATCTTAAGGCTTTACGTCAACGTCATCGCACAGTAACTGACAAGCAAAATTCCATGGCCAATATGATGGGTATGCCTCAAGCTCAAAGTGGCGGTCTCGAGGACTACACGCATGACCTGACGGAGCAAGCGCGCTCTGGCAAGTTAGAGCCAGTTATCGGTCGAGACAAGGAAATCTCACGTATGATTCAGATTTTGAGTCGGAAGACCAAGAACAATCCGGTCTTGGTTGGAGATGCGGGTGTCGGGAAAACAGCTCTGGCACTTGGACTTGCTCAGCGTATTGCTAGTGGGAATGTACCAGCTGAAATGGCAAAGATGCGCGTTCTAGAGCTTGATTTGATGAATGTCGTTGCAGGAACGCGTTTCCGTGGTGACTTTGAAGAGCGCATGAACAACATCATCAAGGATATCGAGGAGGATGGCAAAGTGATCCTCTTTATTGATGAACTTCACACCATCATGGGTTCTGGTAGTGGGATTGACTCAACTCTGGATGCGGCCAATATCTTGAAGCCAGCCTTGGCTCGTGGAACTTTGAGAACGGTTGGTGCAACCACTCAGGAAGAATACCAAAAACACATCGAAAAAGATGCTGCCCTTTCTCGTCGGTTTGCCAAAGTGACGATTGAAGAGCCAAGTTTAGCTGACAGCATGATCATTTTGCAAGGTTTGAAGGCTACCTATGAGAAACACCATCGTGTGCAAATCACAGATGAAGCTGTTGAAACAGCTGTCAAGATGGCGCATCGTTACTTGACCAGTCGTCACTTACCAGACTCTGCTATCGACCTTTTAGATGAAGCGGCAGCAACAGTGCAAAACAAATCCAAGCATGTGAAAGCAGACGAATCCGGCTTGAGTCCAGCTGACAAGGCCTTGATGGATGGCAAGTGGAAACAAGCTGCCCAGCTAATCGCAAAAGAGCGGGAAGTCCCTGTCTATAAAGACTTGGTAACAGAGACTGAAATTTTGACTACCTTGAGTCGTTTGTCAGGAATTCCAGTTCAAAAATTGACGCAAACGGATGCTAAGAAATACCTGAACTTGGAAGCGGAGTTGCACAAACGTGTCATCGGTCAAGATCAAGCTGTTTCAAGTATTAGCCGTGCCATTCGCCGCAATCAGTCAGGTATTCGTAGTCACAAGCGTCCGATTGGTTCCTTTATGTTCCTAGGACCGACGGGAGTTGGTAAGACCGAATTGGCAAAGGCTCTGGCAGAAGTCCTCTTTGATGACGAATCAGCCCTTATCCGCTTTGATATGAGTGAGTATATGGAGAAATTCGCAGCTAGCCGTCTCAATGGAGCTCCTCCGGGCTATGTGGGCTACGAAGAAGGTGGGGAGTTGACGGAGAAGGTTCGCAACAAACCATACTCCGTTCTCCTCTTTGATGAGGTAGAGAAGGCCCACCCAGATATCTTTAATGTTCTCTTACAAGTCTTGGACGACGGTGTCTTGACAGATAGCAAGGGGCGCAAGGTGGATTTTTCAAATACCATTATTATCATGACGTCAAACCTTGGTGCGACAGCCCTTCGTGACGACAAGACAGTTGGCTTTGGAGCCAAGGACATTCGTTTTGATCAGGAAAATATGGAAAAACGAATCTTTGAAGAGTTGAAAAAAGCTTATCGACCAGAGTTTATCAACCGTATTGATGAAAAGGTGGTCTTCCATAGCTTGGATAGCGAACACATGCAGGAAATCGTTAAGATCATGGTGAAACCATTGATTGCTAGCCTAGCAGAGAAAGGCATCGACTTGAAACTGCAAGCTTCAGCGTTGAAGTTACTAGCAAGTCAAGGATATAATCCAGAAATGGGAGCTCGCCCACTTCGCAGAACACTGCAAACAGAGGTGGAAGACAAGCTAGCTGAGCTCCTCCTCAAGGGAGAACTGGTAGCAGGAAAGACCCTCAAGATTGGTGTCAAAGCTGGTCAACTAAAATTTGATATTGCTTAAAAATGGAGAGTCAGGAGTAATCCTGATTCTTTTTGTATTTATTTTTATGAAACCAAAGGAAACAAGTTGACAATATGTAAATATTGGTTATAATAAGAATAGATATTAAGATTTGTATAGAATGAAAAAGAGCAGAGTTTCCCGAAATTTCCACCATTTCAATAGAGCCCTGTTTCTTTTTTTGCGTATGAAATGAAAATAATGTAAACCTAGCAAAAGAGTGAATTTTAGATAGGTTAAGAAGGGAAATAGATGAACATTTTAGTTGTAGATGATGAGGATATGATTAGAGAGGGAGTAGCTGCTTTTTTGAGAGAAGAAGGCTATCATGTTATTCTAGCAAAGGATGGACAGGAGGCTTTGGAGAAATTTCATGAGTTCCCGATTCATCTGATGGTCTTGGATCTGATGTTACCGAAGCGGAGTGGATTTGAGGTGTTAAAAGAAATTAATAGAAATCATGATATTCCTGTAGTCGTCTTAAGTGCGCTCGGAGATGAGGAAACTCAGATGCAGGTATTTGACCTTTATGCTGATGATCATGTGACGAAACCATTTTCACTGGTGCTCCTAGTCAAACGGATTCAAGCCTTGCTTAGGCGTTACTATGTTGTGGAGGATATTTGGCATTATCAAGATGTGACAGTGGATTTCACATCCTACCAAGCTCGAGTCAAGAACGAGGAGGTTGCAATTAAGCCGAAAGAATTGTTGGTTTTAAAATGTTTGATCCAACATAAGAACCAGGTCTTGAGTAGAGAGCAGATACTCGAGTCTATCTCAAATGATTTTGCAGATTTGCCTCTTGATAGAGTAGTTGATGTTTACATTCGAAATCTTCGTAAGAAGTTGGATCTGGATTGTATTGTAACAGTGAAAAATGCCGGATACAAAATTAGCTTATGATAAAAAATCCTAAATTATTAACCAAATCATTTTTAAGAAGTTTTTCGCTTTTAGGTGCAATTGCTTTGGTCATCCACATTGCCATCTATCTGACCTTTCCTTTTTATTACATTCAGCAAGAGGGTGAGAAGTTTAATGAGAGTGCGACTATTATGAGCAAGTACTTAGAAGGTAAAAATTTTCATGAACTGCCTAGTTTGCTGGAGTCCTATTCGAAGTCTCTTCGCATCTCTGCCCATTTGAAAGATGACGTACTGGACAAGAGAATTTCCCTTGTGCATGACTTGGAAATAAAGGAAGGCAGTCCCACCAACTATATCGTAACGATTGACCGTCAGATTACGACAGCTGATGGTAAAAAGGTAACCATTCAATTTATTCAAGGTGTGGATATTTATAAAGAGGCAACACGGATTATGCTTCTCTATCTCCCGTATACCTTTTTAGCAACGCTTGTATTTGCCTTTCTCTTTTCCTACTTCTATACGAAACGTTTACTGGAGCCTCTCTTTTATATCTCAAAAGTTACAGGTAAGATGCAGGAGTTGGATCATAATATTCGCTTTGATGAAACGCGAAAGGATGAAGTTGGGGAAGTTGGAAAGCAAATCAATGATGTGTATGAAAACTTGCTGGCAGTCATTGATGAATCTGAGAGAAGAAATGAACGGATTGTCAGGTTGCAAAAGCAGAAAGTTTCTTTTGTTCGTGGAGCGTCACATGAGTTGAAAACCCCTTTAGCCAGTCTTCGAATTATTCTAGAGAATATGCAGTACAATATTGGGGATTATAAAGACCACCCTAAGTATATAGCAAAGAGTATTGATCAAATTGATCAAATGAGCCACTTGCTTGAAGAAGTTTTGGAGTCCTCTAAGTTCCAAGAGTGGACAGAGTGTAGCGAGACCTTGATAGTCCAGACTATTTTGACGGATGTTTTATCTCGCTATCAGGAATTAGCACGCTCAAGAGGAATAGAAATTGAAAATCAATTGACAGATGATACCAGGGTCGTCATGAGCCTCAAGGCATTGGATAAGGTTTTGACAAACCTGATTAGTAATGCGATTAAATATTCAGATAAAAATGGGCGCGTAATCCTATCCGAGCAAGATGGCTATCTTTCTATCAAAAATACCTGCCAACCTCTTAATCAAGAAGAGTTGAATCATTTGTTTGATATTTTTTACCACTCTCAAGTTGTTACAGACAAGTCTGAAGGGTCTGGTTTAGGACTCTATATCGTGAATAACATCCTAGAAAGTTATCAAATGTCTTATAGTTTTCTCCCTTATGAACAGGGAATGGAATTTAAAATTTACTTGCAAGCAGATTAGTTGTATAAAGTAACAGAACGGAAATCTCTCCGTTCTTTTTTGTTAAAGTTCACATAGGTTTAACATGAGAATATTATTTTAAATATAGAAAAAAGAAAGGATACTGGTATGGTATTAGCGATTATTTTAGTAACCTTCCTCGTTCGATTGATTTTTTTAAAACGTTCGATGGAGAATGAAAAACGAATCCTTAGCAATGGCGGGAAAGAATTTGGAGTTGAGAATACAAAACGATTAACGATGGCTCATATTGTTTTTTATCTCTCTTGCTTCGTTGAAGCAATGGTGCACAAGACAAATTTTGATGGCATGAGCATAGTTGGTTTAGTTTTGCTTATTTTTTCCATGTTGATGTTATTGCTGGTCATTCACTTGTTGGGAGATATTTGGACAGTTAAGCTAATGCTTGTCAATAATCACAAATATGTAGATCATCCTCTCTTTCGAATTGTGAAACATCCCAATTACTTTTTAAATATTCTCCCTGAGCTAGTTGGTTTAGCTTTGGTGAGTCATGCTTACGTAACTTTTATCTTTATTTTTCCTGTCTATGCGGTTATTCTTTATCAAAGAATAGCAGAAGAAGAGAAATTACTGCAAGAAGTTATCATTCCTAATGGAAGAATGAAAGGATAGCGAAAATAATATAGCAAATTTCATATACAATTCATATTGGCAGGATATACTGTAGTTAATTAAAATCGTGGAGGATATAGATATGTTTAAATCAAATCATGAACGAAGAATGCGTTATTCCATTCGTAAATTTAGTGTAGGAGTAGCTAGTGTACTAGTAGCTTTCTTTATGGGGAGTGTTGCTCATGCTGGTGAGATGAGCTCGAGTGCACCCACAAATAGTGCTAAGGTCACTGAACAAACTTCATCTAAGGATAAGGCAGGAGAAAACAAAGAAACTTCTTCTGAAAATAATAAAAAAACAGAACCAGCTAGAGAAACTTTGAAAGATGCAAAAGAAAAATTAATAAAAGAGCTAGCGGAAAGTGACCTTCCTACAGATAAAAAAGCAGCATATCAGCGGAAAATCGAACAGGCGAATGATACAGGAAGCTTGCTTTCGATAGATAATGATTTTCACCTAGACTTACTAAAACATCATGAAAAGCAGCATATGGAACAAGAAAGGAAGGAAAAAGAAAATCAATCGAAAGATGAAAACAAGGTAGTTCCTCCGACTAAGGAGAGCTCGGAACAGTCTCAAGATACTTCTACAAAAGAGAACACAGGTGCGGTCGCTGAAATTCAAAAACGTTTAAAAGAAGAAATCAGAAAGGGTACTCTACCAACTGAGCGGAAAGATTCCCTGATAAAAGAGATTGAGGGAGAAGATGACCGTGATAACCTAGAAACTTTGGAGAATAGTTATAGAGAGCTGGAAGATACTTTCAAAAAAATCAATGAAGAACTCGACCATCAAAAGAAATTGATTAGCGATATGGCAGCTACAAAAGGTATCACTGAAGAGGATAAAAGTTCTTTAGTAGGCGAAATCAATAAAATCAAAGAGCGAGTTGTAAATGATTTTAAGAACGAGTCGGATAAATCACTCCAAACGATTAAACAAGAAGTTATTGCTGATCTAGGTAAGTTATTCAAATCTTACAAAGCCTACGTTGAAAAAGAAATTCAAAATTACGTCAATGAACAAGTGGACGAAAACATAAAGGAGAAAAAACTAAACAAAGAAGAAGCAAACGAGGATGCCACAATCAAACAGTTACGCGAGTTGGAAAAAAAGGCGCTTCAGCAACTCGATCAGGCCGCGAAAAACGAAGAGGTGCTGAAGGCTAAACACAGTCTTCTTGATGAGATTGCAAAACTCAAAACATCTAATGGCAATAAAGAGACAACGAAACCGAGAGACAAACGAAGTGCTAAGGAGACTGATCAGCAAGATTTAGCTAAACAAATTTCAGAAGCTAATCTATCGCTTTCTAATCACATGAGTGAGCTGTTGGATAGAACTAAAAAAGATTTGAAATCTGAGGATGAGTCTAAATTTGGTGAATTAATTAAAAATGCCTTAGGAATTGTAAATAAATATAGATCAGAGCTTTCTAAAGCTCAAACAAAAGAGGAACTAGATCGGATTCTAGGAACAGCGAAGTCAGAGCTAAATGCTGCTGTGGAGGAATTCAAAAAAGGGTTAACGAAACCAACTGAGCCTCAAAGAAAGCCTGATATGGAAGGTCATATTCCTCCAACTAAAGATGGGAAATCTCAGACACCGACTGAAGAAACGAAAGAGATAGAATCTTTGAAGAATAAGGCTAAGGAAGAGCTAAAAAAACTAGAGCAAGCTTTGACTGAAGTGAATAACTATCCAGAGTTACCAGAAAATAACAGTGATTATAAGGTGCAGAAAAAAGATATTTGGGATGATTCTAAAAAGATTGCTCCTGATAAAATAAAAGCATTTAGAGAACAGTTAGAAAAAGGTTCATACACTGCCAAAACTCTCCAAACGTTTATAGATGACTTTATCTATTATCAAATCCATGCACAAATCGAAAAGATGACAAGACAAGTCGCTTTGTATCGAGAAAAATACGCGAAAATTCCTAGTCTAGAAAAAGAATTTGAATCAGGCATTAAGCAAACGTGGAATAAGAATTATGCTACCTTAGAAGGGAAATATCTAGCGGATTATTTTAAGAATGAATTTCTTCCATCCTTTAATAAGATTCAGCAGATTGTGGAACTTCAGAAGGCTATCAGCCAGCTTGAAGAAGAAATGAAGACAGTTCCAGATGGAGCTAAGTTAACAGGAGAAGCTGGTTCTGCTTATGAAAAGGTCAGAAATCGCGCAAGCGAAATCATTAAACAAGGGAAAGAGCTTCTAGAACAAGTAAATATTACAGAAAAGCAGCTAGATACTCAGATAGGAGAGCTTCAGAAGAGCTTATCTGAATTGAAGGTAGCGAAGGCCAACTTAGTGCCAAAGAAAGAAGATAAGAAAGAAATTCCAAAACCAGATATGCAACCAAGCCCTCAACCAGAAGGCAAGAAACCACACACGCCGGCACAACCTGGTACTGAGGATAAGAAGCCATCTACTCCAAAACCAGATATGCAACCAAGTCCTCAACCGGAAGGTAAGAAACCACACACGCCGGCGCAACCCGGTACTGAGGATAAGAAGCCATCTACTCCAAAACCAGATATGCAACCAAGTCCTC
>CAUUXT010000009.1:0-15418 GCA_963549015.1 uncultured Streptococcus sp. | reverse complement strand
TCAGTCTCTTCAAAATTTGCAGTAGGGATAGTTTCCAGTGTCTTATCAGTATGCAAGACCTGTGCTTGCCCATCCTTCAGTGTAAATAGGTAGAAATGTTTGTCCTGATTGTCATAGTAGGCATCCAAAACCAAGTAATCATAGGCATTGTCACTCGATACTCCAAAAACATTCCATTTGACACTTTTCTGAGAAACAGTTGTTGTTTCTATTTTTTTGATGAGTTCATTTTTTTCATCAAAGTTTGTATGCTCTAGTCTATGATAGGACTGCCCCATAGAAGAAGCCCAGCTTGCAAACTCTTCCTCCCACTTTTCGGTATTGTATTGGATTAGTTTCTGAAAGTCCGAGTAGTTTTTCATAATCAAGGCTTGGTCAGTCGGATTAGACAACTGAAGCTCTTCCATGGTTACAACCATAGCAGCCATAGGTGATTGAACAGCTGTATCCTTAGATTCTTTTTCGTGTGAAAGAGCCTTTTGATAAGAGTCCGCTAGGTAGTGAAAATAGTTGGTTACTTCCTTTATTTGTTGCTCCCTCGGTATTGACGGACTAGTTACACCATCCTCTGTCGCTCTGTGGCAGGCAGATAAGGCTAGCATACTAGCACCTAGGACCAGTAGTAACTTTTTCATGGTCATACCTCCAAACTATCCTTATACTTTCATTATACTCCTTCCCTATCTCCAAATCAAAAACATCTCCATGTATTTAAAAGGAGATGCTTAGCTGTTTGTGATGAATGCCTAAGTCGTATAAATCGTCGAAGCTGTCGCAATGGTATGCCACTGGTTGGCTGTAGTTGCTGCGAAATCCTTGTCTGCGTAGAAGTCAGTAAATGGTAAGATTCCCACTTCTAACTCGTCGATGCGGTCAATCTGTCCTGCCAGATAAGCCTCGATGCGGCTTTCTGCGCGTTTGATGCGTTGCAAGAGTCCGCCCATACGGATATCGACCGTATCCAAGCCAAAGACCTTATTTTCTTTCAACCATTGGTGGCTAAAGAGGGCATGGAAGTGCTCAATTTGGCTTCTGAGTTTTGGTAATTCTTGTCTTGCGATTTCTTTCAGATTTTCTTTATCACCCGTTTGGTAGGCCTGACGAATGCGTCGTCCCACATCCACTTTACTACTTAAAATCTGGTTCAACTGGGCCTGAGTTTCAAATAGATAAGAGTAGGCACCAGCTTTTTCTTTAATCTCAGCAAGCGTCTCAGCAGCTTGAGCGAAGTGCGGTTTGTCCTGTTCAGGTGTCATGTGTCTATCAAGAATAGGGCAGAGAACATCCTGATAAAATACATAGCGGTTGGGATTGATACCACTGAGATTGCCTGGTAGGTCTGGCAAGAGGTTAGCTAGGTCAATCTGCATGAAATCCTCAACTGATAGACCTGTATTGGTCTGGAAATGAGTAGACAAACGGTCTAAGTCATTGCGGTAGCTGAGTTCTGCCCAGATTTGCAGACTTGGTAGGATAGAGAACTGGGCTGTTTCCCCACCATTATCCCCCCAACCCGTCACGATGACTTCTTTGATGTTATTGGCACGACAGGCTTTATTGGCTTCAAGAGCGATGAGACGGCTGAAATGGTTGTTAGGTGTGAAACCAATCCACTTCCAAGCTCCCCCTGCAAAGGCAAGGTCATGGCTAATCTTGTGATGGTTGCGGAAATTACGGTTGTATTTTTCCTCGCTATCCTGATAATAATCCCAGTAAACCAAGGTTACACGATCTTTGAGACGGTCTAGGTAGACACGAGTTTCCTCAGGAATTTCCACATCGCGATCGTACCGGCCATCTGCTGACATGAGTTTAAAGAACATATCACTCCACATCTGGCAGTGGAAACCATACTTGTCAGCAATATCCAGCACGCGCTCCAAGTGTTGGCACATGAGGAGACTACGGTCCACAACACCGTTCAAGATCAGGTAGCGTCCCAAACCAACCAAGTGGGCTTCGTCCATCCCGATATTGACCTTGCGAGTCTGCAGTTTAGACAGAGTAGCAAACATGCCATCAATCAAATCATAAACCTTTTCTTCGCCAATAAGGAGAATGTCCTCTACATCACGAAGCTCCTGCACTTCCTTGACACCCCATTTGACGAAGGCCGACAAATGGGCCAAGGTCTGGATGCAAGGCACAAAGGTCATGTCAAACTGCTGGGCGTAGGCTTCTATTTTCTGCAACTCCTCAGCCGAATAGGCACCACGGAAATAACCAAAGTAAGGTTGTCCCTCAATCTGATAAGTATCTTCCATGTAGAGCTCAAAGGTTGAGTAGCCCATGAGAGCCAAGACCTCAATCATCTGCTTGGCAGAAGCGACATTCAAAACTGCATTTCGCGAACAGTCAGCCATGTAGGCTAAATCTTCATAAGCCGCCTTCTCTTCAATCTCTACTTTGTCAACTTCTGCTAGAGCCGTTGCCAACAAGGACAAGGCGCGGTAAAGTTGGTGAGGTTTGCGATAGGTTAGTTGATAGTGTCCACTTTCACCCTTGATAGAGATAGAGGCTTGGTCAGACTGAGCGACTGCCACTTCTACATCTGGCAGAGAAATGTGATTTTTTAATGCTTTAATAGCTTGCGTTTGTTTGGGACTAAGTCCTGTAAATCTTACCATTGGTTTTCCTCCTGTAGCCAGTTGACAAGGGCACCATAGAGATTGGCATCTGCATGATAGGTGCAAGCTTGGATAACTGGTGCGACCGTGTATTCTTCGTAGGTTTCGACGAAGTCATCGACAGCTTTTTTGACGCCTTGGATAAAATCTGGATTTTGACTGATAGAGCCTCCCAGACTAATGACATCTGGGTCAATGAGATACTGAATATTGAGCAAGCCTTGCGCCAGATTACGGTTCATGCGCTCAATGGCTTCTTGGCAAAGGGCATTCCCAGCTGCTGCCTCTTGGTAAATCTTGCGACCATCCCAGTCAGTCTGACCAGATGTTTCAATTACGTAGCGAACCATGTTTCCTGTAGAGGCTAGTAGCGACCAGTTGTTGAGTTTTTCAGCTGGTTCAATGGTTGTCATATAGCCAAACTCACCACCTAAGCCGTGGCGGCCTCGGTGAAGTTTCCCATTGATAATCATGGCTCCGCCAATTCCTGTCCCAATCACGATGCAGGCTGCATTTTCAATCTCTGGGTGAGCCAGCAATTCACTAAGTCCAACACAGTTGGCATCATTTTCTAGATGGATAGGAATCTGATAAGAGCTAAGCACATCATACCAAGAAAAGCCATGGATGTAAGGCACGGCACTGATTCCCTCAATGACACCTGTTTCTTGATTGACCGCGCCTGGAACGCTCATGGCAATTCCCTTATAATCTTTCTCTGCCAAGCATTGGTCTAGCCATGCCAGTAAATCTTCTAGGGTTTCTGGTGTCGGTGTACTTGTCTTATCTAGTATTTTTCCATCAGGAGTCAGACTGGCAAACTTAATCCCAGTCCCTCCGATATCAATGGTTGCAATCGTCATATTTTCACCAAAAAAGGGACGAATCAGTAGTTAATCCTTACTCTTTCGCCCCTCCTTTCTATCTCATAGTATTCGTTATAGAACACTTTAAAACTATTAAATTTCTTCTTTTTTAATCAATTCTGTACGAATTTCTTGTGGAGCCAATAGTCCTGAATGAACTGGATATGGTCGCTCAAGTAAGTCAAGAATGGTTTGTTGGTGTTCTGATATGCGCACATTTTCTTGACTCATATTGTAGTAACGGAGAACATATCCTTCTTCATTTTCCGCCACTTTAAAGGCTGTTGGGCAAACTTGTGGTAAGCTAAGTGCCGCATGACTCAAGAGGCTACCAGTCGCAGCAACACTTCCTTCTTGTTTAGCAACCTGAAGACTAGTGAATGGCGTTTGGAAGGCTTTGGCACGACGGAAGGCTGAGAAGCGTTCTTGTGCTTGGTGGCATTCAAGAGCAAACTCGACTTCAAACTCACGCAAGCACTGAGCCTCTGGTGTTGGGAAGTAACCCCAGTCACCGAGTTCGCCTGAGGCACGAAGAATGGTCACGGCAATGGTATCGTCGCCAAGGATTTCATACTCGTGCAGTCCTTTATTGGCCACCGTCACTCCTTTTTCATCATCATAAAGGCTGACAAAGGCTTGTTGGTGTTGTGGATTTTCAGGATTTTCCCAAGAAGCAGCTGGTTTATTTGGTCGTGTCACCACCTCATAGATGCTCTCAGAGTCATTGCTTGGACGCGTGTTATGAGTCTTAACCAAGAGACGGATACGGTGGTCCTTGGCGGTGTTGGTAAAGCGAGTCTTGAAGCGGATTTGTGGATTGTCAACAAAGACGGTCATCTCTGTTTCCAGAGGAAGGGTTGTCAATTCTTCTGAGCGCCCAGCTTCACGCGTCATAAACTCGATGATGCCTCTTTGTTCCGCATCCAATTTTTCGTCTGCACTTACTGGAATTGTCAATTCATGCTTGAGCAAGATCTTGGCAAAACGAGCTGTATTTTCCAAGACCTCATAGCCTTTGAGTTCTGCGTAGATAGGCTCTGTTCCTTTTGGTTGGAAATAGATGTACTCATTTCCGATGTCACCACGGTCTTCAAAGCGAACAACATCCTCATACGCTTCATGAGTTGTCTTGTCATAAACTGTGATGTTTTCATCCACACTTACCGTTACAAATGGCGTATCAATCACTCCGTTTTGGTAAATACCGTCACGGTGTTCTTGTTCTCCTTCAAGCAATTGGAAGGTTGTCCAAGAAAGTGGTGCCAGATGAACAGGCGCTGTCACGCGCACTTGTCGAGCGATACGAGCCTGACGGAACTTGTCTTTTGGCAAATCATACTCAAAATTAGCTCCCAGGTCTTCGATTTTCGCTTCTATAGCATGTCCTTCCAAGTCTTCGACACGGTAGCTTGGCAAGGTCAAGGCTGCCATCTTCTTATAGCCTTCTGTTGGGTGCAATTCCTTGAAATCACAAGTAGCTACATCAATCACTGTGCTGACCGTATCAACCTTGTCGTGCAAGCCTGTGTTGATGACGGTAAAGAGATGGTCGCTTTGGGCTTCGTGGGTTGCGATTTTGCCCTTCCACTCATTGAGAAGATTGGTCTTAACAAAATTTCCAACTTGGTTGACCTTGGCAAAACGTGTTTCCATCTCACGGTGAACCTCGTCCACACTACAGCCACAGATACTGTCATGTGGCGCATTTTGTAGAAGGACTTTCCAAGCATAGGTCAACTGGTCCTTATGGTTGTGCCCGCCAGTGATGACAGTCAATGGTTCCACTACTTGCTCCAGCAAGTTACTGTTTTCTTGGAAGGCTTGTTTGAGGTAAATGCGGGAAGAAGAAGTGTTGGCAAGTGTGTACCAGCCATCTGTTTCCTGGCTGGTCAACTCGCCTGTGACCGTTGATAAATGTTCAGGTAGGGCACTTTCTACTGCGTTGATATAGTCATCAAAGGAACTATGAACAAAGGTCACATCTGGGAAGAGTTCATTGGCCACACGAATGGCTTCACTCAGATTTCGCTGTACAGGCTGGTGGTCACATCCGTTCATCATCAACCACTGGTTGGTCGAAGCATAGTCACGCACGTCTGACAATTTTTGTTTCCAAAAGGCCAGGGCTTCATCCTTATCAACTGGGATTTCATTCCCATTACTATACCAGTTGGCAAAGAGGATACCGAGAACACGACTTCCGTCCGCGCCCTGCCAGTACATTTCTGAAAACTGGGATGTGAACTGCTCATCTTCGAGGACTTGGTTGTCAAATCCAATCGGCTTGACACCACGACCAAAGGCTGCCACGTGAATACCTGATTTTTGAAGGATTTGAGGAGCTTGTCCCATATTTCCAAAGGTATCTGGGAAGTAACCAATCTGAGTTGATTTGCCCCATTTTGCACATTCTGCTTGACCAATCAAGGTATTGCGGACGTTGGCTTCACTTGAAATCAAGTAATCATCCTGCAAGATGTAAAAGGGACCAATTTTGAGTTTGCCTTGGTCGATGTAACCTTGGACTTTGTCGCGATTTTCAGGGCGAATTTCCAAGTAGTCATCCAGGACAATGGTTTGGCCATCCAAGTGGAAGCTCTTGAACTCAGGGTCATTTTCAAAGAGATCAAAAAGATTGTCAAACAACTCCACCAACTGCATCCGGTGGCTTTCAAAAGGTAGATACCACTCACGGTCCCAGTGACTGTGTGAGATAATATGAACTACAACATTTTCCATGAAGTAAAACCTCATTCTAACTTAAATTTTTATTTTTAACGTTTTAAATGTGAATTTGTGATTCTTTCCTAGAATCAGTTGAGCGAAAAAGTGCTCCTTAGCGGATATCCAAGTAATCCAAGACCAACTCACAGAACATCATATTGGCCCAAGAAAACCATTCACGAGAGTAGAGCGTTGGATCATCTACGTGGAAGCTTTCGTGCATGACACCTGTGCCACCATCGCAGGCAACGAGCTGATCGAGCAAGAATTTCTTCTCCGCCTTATCTCTTGTTGTCAAGCCTTGGATAGAAAGGGCGATTGGCCAGATATAGCGATAGAAGGTATGAGAACTTCCGAGACCACTAGCGTATTTCCCTTGGTAGAAATATGGATTTTCAGGGCTTAGAATGGTACGACGAGTTGCTTGATACACTTCATCGTTGACATCGCAGTAGCCCAGATAAGGTGCAGCCAACAAACTTGGCACATTTGGATCATCCATGATGCTAGCATTTCCTAGACCATCCACTTCAAAGGCGTAAATCTTTTCACCTTTGCTGTTAGTGGTATAGGCGTAATTTTCAATGCCTTCTTGTATTTCAGCCTGGAGACGCTTAGCGTCTGCGATAATACTCTCACTATCATCTAGGGCCAATGCTGCAAAGATTTCTTGCACATAACCCAAGACAACGACTGCAAACATATTGGACGGAATCAAGTAGCTATACTGACAGCAGTCATCACTCGGACGAAAAGCTGACCAGGTCATTCCTGTCACGGCAAAGTCAGGTCCAAAGCCATCATTTACCAGAGTATCTTCCTTGCGGTCTGTATCCCGAACAAAACGATAAGGAGAGTTGTTGTGGTCTTGTTCTACTGTCCAAAGATGAAGGATCTCCTTGGTCGCTGTAACAAAAGTCTCATCAAACTGACTGGTTTCTCCTGTTTCTTTCCAAAGGAGATAAGCCAACTGCAAAGGATAGCAAAGAGAGTCCACCTCATACTTACGCTCCCAAATCCAGCCGTTAAGGTCGGTGTGGTCTGTCTCATGGTGACCTTTCCAGTTCTCCTCAATGTTGAAGGAGTTGGCGTAAGGATCCTTGAGCACCAAGGTCATCTGACGCTTGACCAAACCTGCAATGGTCTGACGCAAGAGAGGATCTCTTTTAGCCACATGCAGATAGGGTCTGAGTTGGGCAGTCGAATCACGAAGCCACATGGCAGGAATATCCCCTGTGAGCACAAAAGTTGAACCATCTTCCAATATCTCAACTGTATTGTCCAAGGTGTCGGTATAGCAACGCTCAAAGACATCCACCCACTCCGGATGGTCCTTGGCCCGTTCTGCTACTTCGTCCAGCCATTCTCTAACAATTTCTTTTAAATAAATCATCGTGCAGTATCCTCTTTCAAACAAGTTTCATTTTCAGTATAAAAAAAAACGCCTCCAAAAGATATACACAAACTAAAGGCGTTTTGAAACAAACTTATGAAAAAAATTAAGTAGAGATTCCTATTGTTTCGTTTATTCTAAAAATCATAGTCATCATCTAGCATTGCTTCTGCATTTCCCATTAGATACCCCGCACCCACTTGAGAAAAGAAATCGTGATTAGCAGTTTCAATCGAAATACCATTCATGACAATTGGATTCACATCAGACGCTGTGATATTCGAAAAATAACTTTGAAAACCCATATTTTGTAGCGCTTTATTGGCATTGTATTTAACAAATACCTTTATTTCTTCTGCCAAACCAATAGGTGCATAGACTTCATCTGTATATGCAAACTCATTTTCTAAAAGATCATCTAAAAAACGATACATCCAAGTTATGAACTCATGTTGTTCTGCCTCTGAGAGCTCATCAAAGGTTAAGCGAAACTTATATCCTAGATAAGTCCCATGTACAGATTCGTCCCTAATTACTAATTTGATTAACTCTGCTAGAGTAGCCAGTTTATTTTGTCCACGATACCAAAGCGGTATGAAAAAATTGCTATAATATAGGATTCCTTCTAAAAACACACTCGCAACCATCACCTGTAGAGGGGTTCCATGCTGATACATCTCATTTATCTTTTGGGCCTTATACTGCATTTTAGGATCCTGATTCATCCAATCATATATTTTCTCAATTTCCTTAAAAGTATTTAACGAAATCAATATGGTACCGTATGTCTTAGCATGAATAGATTCCATAAATGTAAAATCACTCAGAACCGCTCTCTCCTTGCGAGTTCGAATGTGCTGTTTAATAGAATACAACCCCTCTTCGGATTGAAGCGTATCAAGCAAAGCCAAGCCCCCTACCGCTTTCTTGACAACCTCTTTTTCCGGATCTGATAGTTGCTTCCAATCAAGCAAGTCATTTGATACTGGAACACGAGTATCAATCCAAAATTGTGCCGTGGCTTTATCCCAAACATAGTCGTCTAACTCGTCCTCAACTTCTTTCCAATTTAATGTCCGATGTAACATGTAAATCCTCCTCAAAAATCATAATCATCATCACGCGATTCTTCTATCCTATGGATAGACATCTTCCCGAGAAGCTCGTGCTTTCTCAACCTGTTCAACACTCGATCAAGTGTAGAGGGAATCTTTCTATCAACTGGGTATCTCTCTTCAACTCCGATACTCTCTAACAAACGATTGGCTTCTCTTTGTACAAGGTTCTGCGTCAATTTTTGAATGTCAGCATCTACATAAAGTTCACAAATAATCTTCCCCTCTGTTTCTAAGATTCTATCAATCATTTCAACAGCCCAGGTTTGAAATGAGATTTGGTCAACTCTATCCATTCTTGCCAAAAGAAGATTGACTTTATGTATCAGATAGTCACAATGCAATGACTCATTCAAGAGAATCATTTTCACCATTTCTCCAAGATTAGTAAAGCCCTTTTGAGTCCACAATCTCATCAAAAAAGCAAGTTGACTATAAGTCATAATTCCTTCCACACAAGTAGCCATAAAGCGCTTCTGAATCGCATTTTTACTATGATATACCGTATCGACTCTTTCTAGTCGCTCCACTACCAATTTATGCTGATCTACCCACTCAAATAAGGATGCCACCTCCTGCTCGTCCTCATTAAAGGAGTATAAAATAGTATTATAGGCCTTGGTATTTACCATTTCAGTGAACTGTAGATTGTTTACAATAGCAACCTCCTGTTGCGAGCGTTCACTATGCCGTATAAACTCCTCCGCCTCTAACGACTGATAAGTTGATAAATTTGCAAGAAAGATCAGCGAGCGATTTAATTCCTGCTTCTCCTCTGCCGACAAACGATTAAAAGCAGGTTTGTCATTTTCAATTGGAATTCGATTGTCTAGCCAAAATAACGATGTCGCTCTCTCCCACGTAGCGTTATCTAATTCATCCTCAATCTCATTCCAGTTGATTGCTTTGTAATATAGAAATTTTTTTGACATCTTCTCTCCTTAAATCATACAAGATTCACAGCTATTTACACTGTTAAATTCGTCATCCTCTGTATAGGTTCTGACATAATAAAGTGATTTTATCCCTTTTCGCCATGCGTAATTCCGAAGACGATTCAAGTCACGTGTCGTTAGCATTGTATTTCCCTTAGTTTTCCATTCATATAGTCCTTCAGGTAATTGAGAACGCATAAAGAGAGTCAAACTCATTCCCTGATCAATGTGTTTTTGTGCGACTGCATATACATCAATAATTTTACGCTGATCCATGTTATAAGCAGTCTCATAAAATGGTAAGGTATCATTGGACAGATACGGAGCGGGATAAAAGATCGATCCCACCTTCTTTTCCTGCCGATTTTCTACCAACTGAGTAATCGGGTGAAGAGAAGCACTCGTTTCATTGATATAAGAAATAGAACCATTAGGCGCCACTGCTAAACGATTTCGATGGTAGAGGCCATCTTTCATGACCTTCTCCCTTAGTACCTTCCAATCTTCTTTCGTTGGAATAGGAATATCCTTAAAAATGGCTGCTATCTTAGGAAAGCTAAATACAAAATCCTGCTCTACATATGGTGAAAAGTAACTTCCATCGGCATAGCGTGAATCCGCAAATTCATAGAATGTCTCATGTCGCTCTCTTGCGATTCTATTGCTGGATACTAAAGAATAATAATTCAATGCCAAGAAGTAAGCTTCTGTAAATTCTAGAGATTCTTTTGAACCATACTTGATTTGGTGCAAAGCAAAAGCTGTGTGTAATCCCATCGCTCCGAGTCCTATCGTATGGTAGAGACGATTTCCCTTATTTACTGTAGGCACTTCTTCAACAGACTCTAGATCCGTAACAGTCGTTAAGGCACGAACCATTGTATCAACAGAGGCAGCAAAATCTTCAGATTTTAGTAAATTAACAATATTAGTTGATCCAAGGTTACAACTAATATCCGTTCCCACCTCATGATAGGACAAATCATCATTCAATACAGATGGAGTCTGTGGTTGCAAAATCTCCGAACAAAGATTACTCATAATGATTTTCCCTTTGACGGGATTCGCGCGATTAGCGACATCGATATTTAGAATATAAGGATAGCCAGACTCTTGTTGCAAGCGGGAAATTTCCTGTTCCAATTCTCTCGCTTGAACAACCGTCTTTTCGATAGCTGGATTTACAACCAATCGGTCGTATTCAGCCGTGATATCTACATACGAAAAAGGTTTCCCATAGACTTTTTCAACATGATAAGGATTAAACAGATACATGGGTTGATTTGTTTTAATCAGCTCGTAATACTTATCCGGAACGACCAACCCCAGAGAGAGGGTTTTAACACGAATTTTTTCATCTGCATTTTCCTTCTTTGTCGATAAAAAGGCGAGAATATCCTGATGAAAAACGTTTAAGTAAACGACCCCTGCCCCATTTCTCTGTCCTAGTTGATTGCTATAGCTAAAAGAGTCTTCTAGTAGTTTCATTACAGGAAGCACTCCCGAAGAAGCATGTTCAATTCCTTTTATAGGAGAACCACTGGCACGTAGGTTCGATAAATTCACTCCAACCCCACCACCAAGTCTAGAAAGTTGCAAAGCAGAATTGACCCCACGTCCGATAGATAACATAGAATCATCAAGATCTATCAGAAAACAAGAAACCATCTCACCACGCCGTTTTTTCCCTGCATTTAAGAATGTGGGGGTCGCAGGTTGGTACCGTTGGGTGATCATTTCCTCTGCAATTTTTGTCGCTAAGTTCTGATCGCCATTTCCTAGATAGAGGGCATTAAGGAACACCCGGTCCTCGAACGATTCCAAATAGGTCTTGGAATCATCAGTCTTTAGTGCATATTGATTATAAAATTTATAAGCTCCCATAAAACTCTTAAAGGCAAAACCATGTTCCTTGATCTTTTGATATAAATCCTCTAAAAAATTACTATCAATCTCACCAGACTCCCCACGATACAAGCCCACAACCTCTTCATCCACATAATCCTCTCGAATTAAATACTGGAGACGTTCTTTCAAACTTGAAAAATGCATCGTATGAGGTTCAATTTCATTCTTTAAATAGTCTGTTAAGGCTTCTCTATCATAGTAAAGAGGAATTTCACCATCAATTGGAATGTTCACCATATTGTTCAAAACAAAATAATTCTTAGTAGCTGACATCTATTTTTTCCTCCACTTTCTCAAAACTAGCTAAAATATGTTTGGAGATCCTCTCTACATCTTCATCTGTCCCACGTAATTCAAAAACATCTATAACAGGAAAGCCAAACTGCTCTGCATATTGAAAAGCCGTTAGACAGAATTGCTTATTGAAATTTCGATTACCACTTCCTATAATTCCTAAGCAATAACGAAAATTTCCTTGATACTCCAAAAATTTTCGAAGGTTTCCCGTTAGAATTTCTTGGAATCCAGTATCAATTCCATTTCCCCCCTCTAGATAAGTTGGTAAAAAACTGACAAAGGGACCATCTACCGTAATCGCTTTTCCCTTTAAATCTTTTATATTCAAAGACTCAACTTCTCTATGATGCGTCGTCTTTATATATTGACTGACCCGCTGGACAAAGGAACTCGTATTCCCACTTAAACTAATATAATAAAATCTAATTTTTTGCATGACTCCTCCTTTTTTGGTACAATATATTGTGTTTGTTAAATACATGTACGCTATATATTGTGTTTTTTATTTTACTGTATCTAAATGATAAAAAAATTGATATTCGTCAAGTTTCTATAAATTTATTCAAAATTAGGAGTTCCTATGTCCCAACCATGCTTTTATACAGTCCCTCTTTTTAGCACACTATCATATGATGAACTTCAGGGCATTCATAGTCTGTTTCACCATAAGAAATTTAAAAAGGGCGAGTTGATTTTCTCACCCTTTGACGAAGAAACTTTAATCATTGTTAATAGAGGACAATTTAAGGTCTATCGTCTGACTAATGATGGAATCGAACAATGTATCCGTATCGTTGGAAAAGGAAATTACGAAGGAGAAAACTATCTCTTTGGAGAGAATAATCAGGATCTCTACGGGGAAGCCTTGGTCTCTACAGAAATCTGTGTCATTCATAAAAAGGATTTTCAATACCTTCTCCAGAGCTTTCCACATTTTAGTTGGCAACTTCTACGTCTTAATGCCAGAAAAGCAATCCAGACGGAAGAACAAGTCACCTTATTGGCCCTTGAAAAAATAGAACAACGCCTAGCTTGCTATCTTATTCATCTTACCGAAAAAAGTGACAATCCTAAATTCACCTTTACTTTGCCAATTTCAGAAAAGGAACTTGCTAGTTACCTCGGAACAAGGCCCGAAACCATTTCGCGAAAATTTAAGATTTTTGAAGAACATCACTATATTCGAAAGATTCGTCGTACCATTCATATCATAGATGACCAAGCTTTAAGAAATTTATATTGATCTGAAGCTTTTTTGTTCATTTCATGTTATACTATATAAAATATAAAACGTTTACAAAGAGATAATCATGAAACCACTACTTGAAACCATCGATACCCGCTTTGGGACTGCTAGCAAACATGCCTTTTCTCGGGGAAATACCCTGCCTTACATAGGCGTTCCTTTTGGGATGAATTATTTTGTACCCCAGACCAGCGACCAGGAGGGAGCTTGGTTTTTCGATCCGCATCTACCCATTTTTCAGGGGATTCGATTAACCCACCAGCCCAGTCCTTGGATTGGCGACTATTCTTGGCTCCTTCTGACACCTGTCACCGGTCAACTAAATGGAGACAGTCTCTTTCACCGTCAGTCTTCTTATGATATCGAAAAAGCCTCTTTCCAACCTCATTATCTGAGAATTTTCTCCCTGCGCTATCAGATTGAAATCCAGCTCACACCGACTTGCTACGGTGCTTCAATTCGCCTAGAGCAAAAGCAAGGCAAAGCCCTCGCCCTCTACCTTCACGCAGCAGATGAACTGACCGTAGAGCAAGTAGATAAGAGGAATCTTGCCCTAAGACAAGACGGAAAAACAGAGACCAATAAAAGTCCTCTGATACTCTTTACTGCTCTACAAATGAATACGGATATTCTTGCTGTCAGCCAAGAAAGTGGAGACTGGCGAATTGACTTAGCAAATAGTCATGCTGAGATTCAACTAGCAACTTCTTTCATCTCCCCTTCTCAAGCTCTAATCAATCTACCTCAAGAAGATTTTGATAGCTGTAAAGAAAATGCACAAGCGAACTGGGAAAATCTCCTCCATCGTTTTGATATTATGGAGACAGGAGAAGCTGACCGAACCTTCTTTGACCACTGCCTTTACAGACTCTTCCTCTTCCCGCAGACTTTTTATGAGGTTGATGAATCAGGGCAAGCCATCCACATGGATCTGGCTACTGGCACTGTCAAGCCCGGCGTCCTCTTTAGCAACAATGGTTTCTGGGATACCTTCCGCACCACCTTCCCCCTCTTTGCTCTTATCATACCGGAACACTATCACCGCTTTCTAGAAGGTTTCCTCAATAGCTACCGCGATACTGGATTCCTTCCAAAATGGCTGGCCCCAGATGAACGTGGCATGATGCCAGGTACCCTGCTAGATGGCATTATCGCAGACAGCACCTGCAAGGACATGGCCCCCGACTTGGAAGAAGAACTCCTCCAAGCCATGCTGGAAACAGCCACCAAGTCTGATCCTCTCGGCATCAATGGTCGTCACGGACTAGCCCAATACCAAGAACTGGGCTATCTATCCACAGACAATCACGAAAGCGTCAGCCACACCCTAGACTACGCCTATAGTGATTTTTGCATCGCCAGCTGTGCCGAAAAACTAGGGAAAACAGAGATTGCTAACACTTATAACACTTCTTCTCAAAATTTCCGTCATCTCTTTGACGCTGAGACGAGCTACATGCGAGCGCGAGATCGTCAAGGAAACTTCCGTCCTGACTTCTCTCCTTACAGTTGGGGACGCGACTACGCTGAATGTTCAGCCATTCAAGCTACTTTAGGCGTCCTCCACGACATCCCAGGTTTGCGTCAACTGATGGGTGGAAAAGAAGCCTTCAGCAACTACCTTTTGAAAGCCTGTCAGGATGCTCCTCTCTTTGAAACGACTGGCTATGGTTACGAGATTCACGAGATGAGCGAGATGGCTACAGCCCCTTTTGGGCAAATCGCCATTTCCAACCAACCTAGCTTCCACATCCCTTATCTCTTCCGCTACAGTGACTACCCTGAATACACTAGCCTTCTCATAAAGACGCTACGTCAGAAGGCCTTCAAACCAAGCTGGGAAGCCTACCCTGGCGATGAGGACAACGGTAGTCTCTCTGCTTGGTATATCTGGTCGGCTCTTGGATTCTACCCGACCTGTCCAGGAAAACCAAGCTACGACCTAGGAATTCCCCTCTTTGATCATCTCCGTGTCTACCTAGCTAAGGAAAATAAATGGCTAGATATCCATGCTGAGCAAAACTACAGCCATTTTAACTTTGTCAAAGAGTGTCGATTAGACAAGACCTCTGTATCTAGCATCCAACACCAAGACCTCTTGAAAGCTGAGCAACTGACCTTCACCCTCAGCTGGCTACCAAATCACTCCTAACCAAAAGAACCTTTGCATCGCGCAAAGGTTCTTCTTTTATGAAACTTGGACCTGAAGCTGGTCAACCAGCTGCCCATCTACCGTTAAATTCAGATAAAAATCCAAGCTTTTATCTCCTGCAAAATACAAGGTTGGTAGCGTTAGCTTTTTTTCAG
>CAUUXT010000008.1:0-15782 GCA_963549015.1 uncultured Streptococcus sp. | reverse complement strand
GCGAGGAAACGGGATGGTAGAATTAGGAATTTCAACATTTGGTGAAACAACAGCTCTAGAAGCGACCGGGCAGATTTACAGTCATGATGAACGCATTCGTCAGTTGGTGGCAGAAATTGAGCTGGCTGATAAGGTTGGTTTGGATGTGTACGGGATTGGGGAGCATCATCGGGAGGACTTTGCGGTATCGGCGCCAGAGATTGTTCTTGCAGCTGGGGCAGTCAATACCAAAAAGATTCGTTTGACTAGTGCGGTCAGCATTCTCTCGAGTATGGATCCGATTCGCTTGTTCCAACAATATGCTACCATCGATGCCTTGTCAAATGGACGGGCAGAGATTATGGCTGGGCGTGGTTCATTTACCGAGTCTTTCCCACTGTTTGGCTATGACTTGAAAGACTATGAAACTCTCTTTGATGAAAAGTTAGATCTGCTTCAGTTGGCAAATGAAAGCACCAAAGTGAATTGGCAAGGTCAATTGACCCAAACGATTTCTGGCAAAGAAGTCTATCCCCGTCCTGTTCAGGACAAATTGCCATTGTGGGTGGCGACAGGTGGCCATGTCGAATCAACAGTGAAGATTGCTCGGGCAGGGCTGTCGATTGTCTATGCCATTATCGGTGGCAATCCGCGTTATTTTAAAAAGCTGATTCAAGCTTATCGTGAGATTGGAAGGGATGCCGGTCATGCGGATAAAGACCTGAAAGTGGGGGCTCATTCTTGGGGCTGGATTGCTGAGGATGGCGAACAGGCTGTAAAAGATTATTTCCATCCGACTAAGCAAGTGGTGGATGCGATTTCCAAGGACCGTCCACACTGGCAGGAGTTGACCTATGAGCAATATTTGGAGCAAGTTGGTCCAAATGGTGCCATGTTTGTGGGAAATCCAGACCAGGTAGCAGAAAAATTGATTCGCATGATTGAGGATTTAGGCTTGGACCGTTTCATGCTCCATCTACCGCTTGGTTCCATGCCTCATGATCAAGTTTTGAGAGCTATTGAACTTTTTGGAACGCAAGTCGCACCAAAAGTGCGTGCTTACTTTGCCATGAAAGAAGGGTTATAAAAAAATCCAATCAGTTGAGTCGATTGGTGAGGAACACCCATGGATTCAGCAACAGGTGGAAGTGGTACAAGCGATAGAGCATACTATCTAGTGGAATATATACTAGTTTATACCAAGTACAAGATAAAATAGCAAAAAAGGCGATTATCCAAGCGGAAATCGTCTTTTTTGATATTCTCACAAATACGATATCTTGTGGTTGGTGTAAACTGGTAGATAGTTCTCTTATTTTATTTATCAAAACCTTGTAAGTTTTTTTGGCGCTCTTCAGTTTGACCCTTGGCATCCAATTTATTACCATTGTAAACAGTACTTTCCCATGATCCGTACATTGGGTTAGGGAAAATGATGAATTTCTCACCAAACTCTTTTTGTAATTCCTCTAATTTTTGGTCGCGCTCAGTTTCAGAGGTCTTTGAAAACTCTGCAAAGTCCACAAGATTGTCTCCTAGTAGCATGACTAAGTTGGTTTTTTCTTGGACTGCTTGTCTACGACCTTCTTTAGATTTGACGCCTTTTTCTAAGAACATGAGATGATCGCGGCTTTGTACAGGGATTCCTTCATTTTCTAGGTTTTTGATCGTATCATCTACCTGATCTATCGTGCGGTCAGATACATAGTAAATTTGGACACCGTTTTTGTCTGCAAATTGGAGGAAGTCTTTAGCGCCTGGTACAGCCTTGGCTGCGGATTTTTTTACCCAGACATCCCAGTTTTCTGGGGTAAATGCTGTTCCGTCTTTGACATTTTGAGCTTGATAAGGGCTATTGTCTAATACGGTTTCGTCTAAGTCCAAAACGATAGAGTAGGGTTTATCTGTCTGTGTTTTTAGTAGTTCTTTCAAACGATCAGTAGCGACATTGTAACCTTGTAGATAGAGTGCCTTGGTCTCAGCTGCTTTTTGATACCAAAGAGTTGACATAGTATTTTCTCTTGAACGCAACTGATCATAGGTCATGGTAACCTGATTATCAGATGTACTGCTTTGTGTTGTCTGTGAATTTGCCGAATTTGTGCCACAGCCAGTCAGTAAAATGACGGAAGCAAGTGTAGAAGTAATTGTAATAGTAACTTTGGATATTTTCATAATCCCATCCTCCTAATAATAGTCTATTAATATTGTAGCGTTTTCATGGGATTTGTGCAAGGAAATATCGAGAGAAAAGAAATTTTTCAGTAGTAATTTGGTATTAGGATAAAATTATGTACTTAATTTGGGAATGAAGATGGATATAAAAATTTCCAATCGGCTTGATAGAAAATCTATATCAACTCCTTTTTGAAAAATAGATGAAAATAAAGTGAATCTTTGAAAGGCTAGTAACATCAAGCTTTTTAGGGATTTTTTTCTTTATAGATATAAAAATTTTCAATCGAGTTGATAGTCAATATATATTGGGAAAAGGGGAAAAGGAGTGGTAAGATGGTTTCAATCCAAATGGAAGGAGAGAGGTATGGCAAGTAAAAGAGAGCTAGTCTTTAGAGCGATTCGAGGCGATGAAGTGGAAAGAGTTCCTGTGGGATTTTGGTTTCATTTTGTAACACTCGAAGAAAAGGGGCAGGGATTAAATAATCCACGTATCTTTCAAAAAAGTGTTGACGGGCATCGTAACTATGTGGAAAGGATTCGCCCTGATTTTGTCAAAATTATGAGTGACGGTTTTTTCCTTTATCCAAGTAATGTTTATAGTCCTAAGATTGCAAGCATTCAGGAGCTGACTTCTATTGAGTCGATTGGTGAGGAACACCCATGGATTCAGCAACAGGTGCAAGTGGTACAAGCGATTCGAGAGACCTTTACCGAAGAGATTGCTTCTTTCTACAATATCTTTTCGCCTATCTCCTACCTCAAGCGCTGGTTCCGTACAGAAACTTCTCGAGGAGATAGGGAAGTGGCTGATCTGTTGCTTGAAAATCCTGAGCAATTCAGAGCGATTCTAGATGTGATTGCAGGAGATATTGCTATCCTAACTCAGAAAATCATCCAGCAAGGTGAAGTTGACGGGATTTACCTCAGCACTCAGGAAATTCAAGATGAGCGCATCACGCCAGCACTTTACCAAACCTATATCGAACCGAGCAATATAGCGATTTTGGAGGCAGCTAATCAGGTGGGTGGGACCAATATCCTTCATATCTGTGGTTTTGAAGGTGCGAGCAATAATGTGACGATATTTAAGGACTATCCAGCTCAAGTGGTCAACTGGGCGACTCATCATGAGGATGTTAGTTTGACACAGGGGCAAGAGTTGTTTCCAGGCAAGGCCGTTTTAGGTGGATTTGAAAATGGCAAGAAAAGTTTGCTTTATCAAGGTTCCAAGGTAGAATTGCAAAATGAAACAAGGCGGTTGCTGGCTGAAGCGGGTAGTAAAGGTGTTCTTCTGGGAGCTGACTGTACTGTTCCAGATGACTTTGACTTAGAGAGGTTGGACTGGATTCGGCAGGCAGCTGTTCTCTAAAAGGAGGAGCTATGAAAAGTAAAAGATGGGGCATCTTCATTGCAGTTGTCGGTTTGCTGGCTTTGGTTGCCATAAGCGTCGTAAAAAATCAGCACTGCAAAAATGGAGAGAGATGTCGTGGAGTTCAGGATTTTTCCAAGTCCAGTCTCCCCTTTCTACGCTCGAATGATATCGCAAGCAGTTTATTAGTTGAAAAAGTAAGAAATGGAGAATAAGAATGTCAGAAAAAAAAGAATGGGTTTTAAAAGCATTTAAAGGTGAAAAGGTTGATCGTGTGCCAGTTGGCTTTTGGCACCATTTCACATCCGAAGACGAATGGCTACACGGTTTCTCAAATCCAGTCATTATCGAGAAGAATATTGAGGGCCATAAGCGCTTTATCCGAGAAGTTCAGCCAGACTTTATCAAACTCATGAGTGATGGCTACTTTGCTTATCCAAATCCAGCGATTGCCAAAGACAAATCACTTCAAGAATTGGCAACCATTCAACCACTCGGACCAGATCATGCTTGGATAAAAGAGCAGGTGGACTTGGTTAAGAAAATCAAGCAAGAGTTTACAGAAGATATTGTTGCGATTTACAATATTTTTGCTCCTGTGACCTATCTCAAGTGGTTGCTTGGGGAAGTGTCTGGTGGAGATGACCTCATTGCAGATTTTCTGGTGGAAGATCCTGAAGCTCTGAAGAAGGTGTTGGATGTGATTGCAGAGGATATTGCGAGTCTCAGCCGAGCTGTTATCGAAGAGGCTGGTGCTGATGGAATCTACCTCAGCGTGCAGAGTATCCAAGATCAACGAGTGTCGGCAGCAGAGTATCAAGCCGTCATTGCCCCTAGCGAGATATCGGTTCTGGAAGCAGCTAGTGCTGTTGGTGGCGTCACAGTTCTTCATATCTGTGGCTACGAGGGGGCGCGAAATGATATTCACCTTTTTGCAGACTATCCAGCCCAAGTCTTTAACTGGGCTGTAGGACCGGAGGGAATCACTCTCAAGGAAGGTCGTGAGATTTTCAAGGGACGTACGGTTCTTGGAGGATTCGAAAATGGCAAGACGGGCTTACTGTATACTGGTAGCAAGGATGCCATTCAGGCTGAGGCAAAGAAACTAGTTGCAGAAGCTGGGGAACAGGGCTTGGTACTTGGGGCAGATTGTACCATTCCAAGTGATATCGCAGTTGAACGTATCCAGTGGGTGAGAGAAGCGCTTGAAAACTAAAGGAGAAAAAGATGAGTAAAAAAGCATGGATTATCGGTGGTGTAGCAGTGGTTGCAGTAATTGGGGCAACGATTATCGGGAGAAGTTTAGCTGGTGCTCCAGCCAAGGAGGGAGAAACGGCTTCGTCTGGTGAGGTCGTAACCTTGAAGGTTGCCCATACACAGAACTACGTACCTTATGACTTTGTCAATGAAAAAGGGGAGTCAGATGGTTATGAAGTAGCTGTTTTGAAGGCTGTTGATGAGAAGTTGGCAAACTATCAATTTGAATATACGGGTACTAGTGATGACGATCTCTTGATTGGTCTGGAATCGGGCAAGTATGACATCGGAACCAAGGGAGCTTGGTACACAGATGAACGAGCTAAAAAGTTTGTCATTCCATCTGAACCAGTCGGAGCGAGTATTATCGGATTTACTGTCAGAAAAGAAGACGAACAGAAATACAAAACCATTGATGACTTTGCAAAGAATAAAGGGAAATTGGTTCCTATCTCTCCACAGAATGCTCAATGGAATGTCATCACTAGCTACAATGAAAAACATCAAGATGCACCAATTGAGCTAACTGCAGCGGAATCCTTTAAGGTAGCAGATGCCTATGCCTGGGTCTTGGAAGGACGTTATGATGCCTTCTTTGATATCAAACTGTCCTTTGAAAAAGCAGTTACCGCAGAAGATGGCCCTTACCACCAATATGCGGACAAACTCAGCTGGTTCCCATACAAGGGTATTCCAACTTATCCCTTGATTCACCGTGATGAAAAGGGTGAGAAATTCGCTAAAGAATATGAAAAAGCAATCAAAGAGTTGAAAGAAGATGGCACGCTTGCTAAGCTATCTCAGCAATACTTTAAAGAAGATGTCTTTAGTTATGTAGACAAAGACTAGGCCAGAAATTCCAAGACTAGAAAGGGTTTTGCATGGTTTCTTATGATTTTTCCAAGGTCTTTCAGTTTTTACCGACCTTATGGCAGGCACTTCCTATGACCTTGTCCATTCTCTTTTTTACCACTCTTCTTGGTTCCCTTTTTGGAGGTCTCTTGGCCTGGACACAAGTAGGAGAAGACAAGAGTTTTGCAGCGATTTCCAAAGGCTATATCTTTACCCTTCGTTGTACACCGCCAATTGTCTTACTTTTTCTAGTCTTTTATGGCTTGCCAGAATTTCTGAAATGGTGGCTTGGTTTGGATATCAACAACTGGTCTAAAACTATTTTTGTTCTCTTGACGATGATTCTCTTGTTTGCGGCTATTGTTGCCGAGGTTTTCAAGGCGGCCTATCAAGCTATTCCAAAGGGGCAGACAGAGGCCGGGCTTAGTATTGGTTTGACTCCAAGTCAGACTTTTTGGAGAATTATTTTTCCCCAAGCTTTTCAAGTTGCTCTTCCCAATATAACAACTGCTATTCTCAATCTTATGCGGGATGCTGCCTTGGCCTATACGATTGGTTTCGTTGATGTTATGGGGGCAGGCAATCTCTTGATCAGTCGTAATTTAGGGAACTACTCTCTGGAAACCTATACGGCAGTTGCGCTTCTTTACTGGGGCATTGCCTTGGTTATTTCTAGCTTGAGTCGTTTGCTTGAGAAGTCTTTGGAAACAAAAGGGAGGTAAGAAATGGATATAGACTATATTGTAAAGACCTTTCTGGAGACTTTGAAGGGTGTGCCGATCACCTTGATTATCATGATTGTGGCTATGGTCTTAAGCTTTTTACCGGCTCTATTTTTAGCCTTGGGGCAGATTTACAAGGTTCGAGGGGTGAGGAGTTTTTCTCTGGTCTATCTGGCCTTTATCCGAGCGACTCCACCGATTTTATTGATTCTATTCTTTTATAGTTTGTTTCCAAGCCTGCTGAATCAATTTCTCAAAAGCATAGGAAGTGACCTTGATATTTTCAAGCTTGACCCTCTCTATTATGCCTTTATCATTTATAGTTTGATGACAGTCGGGAGTTTATCGGAGATTTTGCGTTCAGCTATCTTGACGGTGGACAAGGGACAACTAGAGGCGGCGCATGCGATTGGGCTGACTACGAGCCAGGCCTATCTAAGGATTGTTTTTCCTCAAGCCCTGCGCTCAGCCTTGCCTAACTTGGCCAATCTGGTGATTAATATCGTCAAAGGGACCTCTCTGGTCTTTGTTATGACTATCAAGGATATCACCGCTATTGCTCGTGTAGAAGCGTCCTACGGCTACCAATATTTTGAATCTTATTTTGTGATCTTTTTGCAGTATATTTTGATCTGTGGTTTGATTCAGTGGGGCTTCTCCCTACTGGAGAAAGGCTATGAGAAAAAAGAAAAGAGAGCGAAAGCATCTAGCGCACGTTTTGTATAGGAGGACAGGATGTTACAAGTAGAACATATCGCAAAAACATTTGGAGAGAGGCAGGTGCTGGAGGATGTCAATCTCCAGGTCAATCAAGGGGATGTCGTTGTTATCTTAGGACCATCAGGTTCGGGGAAAACGACCTTTCTCCGTTGTCTCAATCACTTAGAAAAAGCTGACAGTGGCCGTTTGACCTTGGCAGGAAAGACCTATGACTTAGCCAAATTAAGCAAGAAAGACATTCTAGAAATTCACCAAAAAACAGCCTTTGTTTTCCAACACTACAATCTCTTTGCAAATAAAACTGCACTGGAAAATATTCTAGAAGGCCTAATCGTGGCTCGTAAAGTTCCCAAGGAAGAAGCGCTCAAACGTGCAGAATCTGCCTTGGAAAAAGTTGGTTTACTGGCCTACAAAGACTACTACCCTTCCCAGCTATCTGGAGGGCAACAACAACGAATAGGAATTGCGCGTGCCATTGCCGTCAAGCCCGAGGTCATTTTGCTAGATGAACCAACTTCTGCACTAGACCCTGAGTTGGTTGGAGATGTTTTGGATGTTCTGAAACAGTTGGCGGGAGAAGGTGTGACCATGGTGGTCGTCACGCATGAGATGGGATTTGCTAGAGATGTTGCCAACCACGTTATTTTCATGGATGGAGGCCGTATCGTAGAGGAGAACAATCCCCACGATTTCTTTAGTCGTCCACAAGAAGAACGTACCAAGCAGTTTCTAGCTCGTATCTTATCAGATGCCACCTATAGCGTAGAATATATGATTTGATAGCTAAGTGTATCATAAAAACAACACCCCATGACTAGAAGATTCTTCTGACCATGGGGTGTTTTCTCTATAGGAGGGCTAGGTTAGTTCTTTTTCTTGTTTTTTATCAACCATCCAAGTCCTAGAAGGGCAAGGAGGCTGAATCCAGCAAGGGCAAGAAGGGATTTATTCTCAGTTCCTGTGTTCGGAAGGAGCTTTTGAGAAAGAGCCTCTGTAGTAGTTTCTTGAGTTTCAGGATTGGCTGCTAGGCTTTGAGCTTGACCTTGTTCTTGTTCAACTTCCAAGCTAGAAAGATCAAATTCTGGCTTTTCTTCTACAGCTGGAGCGACGATGGCACCACCTTGAGACAAGCGGAGAACAACAGCAGTTAGGGCATTCAATTGCAACCCTTTTTCAGTCCATTTAAGACCTTGAGGGTTAGCGATTCCTACTGGTCCTGCTTGGTTTTCATCTGCCAAGACTTCGGCGTTTCTTAGATGTGCAAAGGCAGTTCCTAAGTTGAATTCGCGAGCTTTTTCGTCCGCATTGACAAAGACTGCGTAGATATCACCGTTTGGAGCAGTGATTTGGTAGCCGATGACCACGTCTTCTTTTTCCACACCATTTTGACCTGGGACTGTAATGAGCTGGACGCGCTCTTTGATATCTTGCAAACTCTTGAGTCGGAAGGCATCCGTAGATTGACGAAGGGCAATCAAACCTTTCATGTAGTTACGGCTCTTGACATTTTCAGGGAAAGCTTTACCATCTGTTGCCTTGGTCCAATCAAACTTGTTGACAGCATCACTAGAGTCGTAAGAGTCATGGATAAAGTAAGGATAGACAAATGGCTTCCCGTCCTTATCACGCAATAAGTGAGATTTGTTTGGGACCTTATCGTCTGGAACAGGAGTCTTGTAGGCTGGATCAAGGAATTGTTTGGTACGTCCATATTCCTGACCAGAGTGGATAAATGGTGTTCCTTGAGCTGTCAAGACCATGAGGTTTCCAAGTCGCAAACGACGATGGATCTCAGCGTAGTTCTCAGCCTTACTAGGGTCTTTTTTGATAGACTGTGCAATGATGTCAAAGAGTGTCAAGTTATCATGGGCTGCGATATACTGGATAACATCTCCAGGACTGTCTGCTTCAAAGTTAGTTGGTTGAGCAATGAGATTTTTAAAGATGGTATTGATATTGCGTTTTCCACCTGTGATAAAAGCAGGTTGACCTTCGTTTGGATAACCAGACTTGAGGTTGTTACGGATATCGTCTGAAAAGACCGCAACAGTATCTGTTTTCTTCATCCAAGACTGATCAGCAGGTTGTACAGGCATATTTTCATCACCAGTATAGGTTCTCCAGCCTTCACCTAACATGATAAGATTTGGATTGAGGGCGCGTGCAGCTTTGTACGCTTCTTCGATAGAAGCCGCATCGTGGTCACCCATCATATCAAAGCGGAAACCATCTACTTTGTAAGTTTCAACCAGATACTTGATAGAGTCTACCAAGACACGTTTAGACATGTAGTGGGTAGTTCCCAAACGACCGCCTCCGAAGCTAGTACGTGGAGTTCCGTCTGCGTCCATAAAGTGATAGTAGTTTGGCTCAATATCTTCAAAAATGTCAACATTTGCAGTATGGTTGTAGACCACGTCCAGGATAGCCCCCATGCCACGTTTGTGGATTTCGTTGATGAGATTTTTGAATTCGGCAATACGTTTTTCTGGATCCTTAGGATCGCTTGAGTACATACCAGTCAAGGAGAAGTAGTTTTGAGGGTCATATCCCCAGTTATAGTTGCTGTTGCTTGAAGCGTAGGCAGACAAACGTTCTTGGTTCTTCAATTCATTGACAAAGTAGTAAGACAAGACTGGAAGGAGCTGGATGTGGGTCACACCCAAGTCTTTGAGATAGTCTAATTTTTCGATAAAGGCTTCAAAGGTACCAAATGGCTTGGTCAAGTCTTTTGCGATGGCAGGATCCGAAGTGAAGTCACGCACATGAGCTTCATAGATGACGGCATCTTCACGCGATTTGAAGTTACGAATCTTCCCATAGGTCAAGTCTTGCGGACCTAACTTCGCTTGATTGACAAAGGCAGCCTTAGCGACTTTATGAGCTGCATCTGTTTTTGCTAGATCGCTGTTCCAAGCTGCTAGTGATTTGGCATAAGGATCAAGAACGAGAACGGTTTTGCCTTGGCGCTCGATTTGGTAGTGGTAGTAGTAGCCAGTGTAGTTGCTGATACCGAGACCAGAGTTTGCATCCAGAGTTTGTTTCCAGGTTCCTTTTTCTCCTTTTTCAAGGGCGACAGTTCCAACTACCTTTTCAGGGTCCTTCTTGTCATAGACAACAACGGAAACCTTATCAGCACTTGGAGACCAGAGGGTGAGATCAACACGCTTGCCATCTTCTTTTAGAGTTGCGCCGAGTGGACCGTCGTAACTGTAGGACTCATCCTTGAGGCGCCAGCTTGAACGTGTGGTAAAGCGGTCTGAATTGTAGCTGACAGTGTACGGGTGTTGAGTGTCAGAGAAGTCGCCGATATAGGTCGCTTTTTTACCTGCCTCATCCACTTCCACGTCTGTGATAGCTACTTTATTCCCTTGGTAATCAGTGATGCTGGAGTGTTTGAGGATATCGTCTTTCTTAGCTCCAACTAGGGTAGAAAAACTGCTTTCGATACGAGATTTAGCCACATGTTGGGCTCCAGTCATACGGATATCATGGACATAGTAGGGGTTAGTGTAGATGGTTTCGTCATCATCCTTGAGGAAAATCTGACTGTGATTTTTTAGATCCGTGAATTTGTAATCCTCTTTTCGGATTTTCACATCATCGCCTTTCTTGCTTTCGTCTAGTAATAAAAATCCAAATTCTCTCGCAGCTTCATTGAGTGGGATATCAATGTAACGGCCATGTTTTCCAGTTGCGGTAAAGTCAGTACCGTCAGGCCATTCTCCACTGCTTGGGTTCTTGACATCGCCCCAATACCAGAGAGATTTTTTGTTATAGTTGCCATCCGTGCGGTAGTAGTTGACACGGACAGTTCCCGCTGGCTGAGGACGATAGTTGTATACCTTGTAGTTTTCATCTAGCCAGGCCTCATTCATTTTTGGAGAGAGGCGCTCTACTGAACGGTCCCCTGTCAGGTTATCCCCTTTGGTATTGTTGATAAGGAAGCTGACTTTCTTGGCTTGCTCATTTTTGAGTTTGACATCTAGATAATAGCCATAGTCATCTTTCTTGGCATCCTTAAAGGACTTGGCACCATTGGGCCAGTTTTCAGACGGCTTTTCAACATCATCCCAAGTCCAAAGACCTTGAGATTCTTTGTTTTCTTCAGGGAGTTTTTTTACATGGATGCGGAAGTGGTTGTCTGCGATGGGTTCTTCAGAGGATGTATCAGCTTGTGGTTTTTGATCTGAAGTTGGTGTCGAAGTGCTGGCATTTACTTTCTCTTCCTTGCTGTTAGCTTGGCTTGTAGTAGCATTTTCTGTTTTAGGTGTTTCTGGTGCTGTAGTAGTTTCCGCAGCTGGAGCTTCCTTTTTAGAATTGAGGGAAGCGTTTGCATTCTTTTGTTCAGAAATAGGCGTTTCCTTTTGAGTTTGACTCGTTTCAGTCTCAGTAGGGGCCTTGGTCACAGCGCTGGTATTTTCCTGAGTTTGAGGCAGGTTTTCGTTAGCCGAAATAGTTGGCATTGCAGCAGAAAGCAGGATAATGCTTGCACCAATAAGGACAGAACCAGTTCCGTTCTTCAAGGAACGGATACCATAAATCATTTTTTTCTCAGTTTGAGATGGGATCTTTTTCATCACAATTCTCCTTGTGTAGTTGTTCCCTAACAGTATAGCACGAGGTAAACATTAGTGCAAGCGTTTTCCTAGTTTTTAAGAGAAAATATAATGCTTCATTCTCTTGAAATTTTAAAAAAATATATAGGAAAAGATTGTTTAAAAAGTAGTAAAAAAACCTTGAAAAATCTAGCTAAATAGGGTATAATATGAATAATCATTTGTCGTAGGTTTTGTCTGAAATATTGTCCAGACAAGGCTCACAGCAGTTAAATCTTCTGAAAAAGTCAGATTTAGCTGCTCTTTTTGTGCTTTTTTTCAGGTTTTTGAGTGCTTGTAACAAAGATTTAAAGATTCTGAAAATTTATCAAAGGGACATGGTGATAGGGGTTTTAAAAACCATATGACGATTAGAAAAGCCTGATTGATAAGGCTTGGAACTTATTTACAAAGGAGAATCATCTTGGCAGGACATGACGTTCAATACGGGAAACATCGTACCCGTCGTAGTTTTTCAAGAATCAAAGAAGTTCTTGACTTACCAAATTTGATTGAAATTCAAACGGATTCATTCAAAGATTTCCTAGACCACGGACTTAAGGAAGTATTTGAAGATGTATTGCCAATTTCAAACTTCACAGACACAATGGAGTTGGAATTTGTTGGCTATGAAATCAAGGAACCAAAATACACGCTCGAAGAAGCTCGTATCCACGATGCTAGCTACTCAGCACCAATTTTTGTAACCTTCCGCTTGATTAATAAAGAAACAGGCGAAATCAAGACTCAAGAAGTCTTCTTTGGTGATTTCCCAATCATGACCGAAATGGGTACTTTCATCATCAATGGTGGTGAACGTATTATCGTTTCTCAGTTGGTCCGCTCACCAGGTGTTTACTTTAACGATAAAGTAGACAAGAATGGTAAAGTGGGTTACGGTTCTACTGTTATCCCTAACCGTGGAGCTTGGTTGGAACTTGAAAGCGACTCAAAAGACATCGCTTATACTCGTATCGACCGTACTCGTAAGATTCCATTTACGACCTTGGTTCGTGCGCTTGGTTTCTCAGGTGATGATGAAATCTTTGATATCTTTGGTGACAGCGAATTGGTTCGCAACACCGTTGAAAAAGATATCCACAAGAATCCAATGGACTCTCGTACAGACGAAGCCTTGAAAGAAATCTACGAACGCCTTCGTCCAGGTGAGCCTAAGACTGCTGAAAGTTCACGTAGCTTGCTTGTAGCTCGTTTCTTTGATCCACGTCGCTACGATTTGGCAGCTGTTGGTCGATACAAGATTAATAAAAAATTGAACATCAAAACACGCTTGCTCAACCAAACCATCGCTGAGCCATTGGTAGATCCTGAAACTGGTGAAATCTTGGTAGAAGCTGGTACCGTTATGACTCGTAGCGTGATCGAAAGTATCGAGAGTCACTTGGATGGCGACTTGAACAAGATCGTTTATATTCCAAACGATGCAGCTGTTCTGACAGAACCAGTTGTCCTTCAAAAATTCAAGGTTGTTGCGCCAACAGACCCAGACCGTGTTGTAACCATCATCGGAAATGCCAATCCTGACGACAAGGTTCGTGTTGTAACTCCTGCGGATATCCTTGCAGAGATGAGCTACTTCCTCAACTTGGCGGAAGGTATCGGACGTGTGGATGATATCGACCATCTTGGAAACCGTCGTATCCGTGCAGTTGGTGAATTGCTTGCCAACCAAGTACGTCTTGGACTTTCTCGTATGGAACGTAATGTCCGTGAACGTATGTCTGTCCAGGACAATGAAGTTTTGACACCGCAACAAATTATCAACATCCGCCCTGTGACAGCTGCGATCAAAGAATTCTTTGGTTCTTCACAATTGTCCCAGTTCATGGACCAACACAACCCACTTTCTGAGTTGTCTCACAAACGTCGTTTGTCAGCCTTAGGACCTGGTGGTTTGACTCGTGACCGTGCTGGATATGAAGTACGTGACGTGCACTACACTCACTATGGTCGTATGTGTCCAATCGAGACACCTGAAGGACCTAACATCGGTTTGATCAATAACTTGTCATCATACGGTCACTTGAACAAGTATGGATTTGTTCAAACACCATATCGTAAGGTTGACCGTGAAACTGGTGTAGTCACAAACGAAATCGTTTGGTTGACAGCCGATGAAGAAGATGAATTTACTGTAGCACAGGCTAACTCTCGCCTCAACGAAGATGGTACTTTTGCTGAGAAAGTTGTCATGGGACGTCACCAAGGGGTCAACCAAGAGTATCCAGCAGAAGTGGTTGACTACATGGACGTGTCACCAAAACAGGTAGTTGCCGTTGCGACTGCATGTATTCCATTCTTGGAAAACGATGACTCCAACCGTGCCCTCATGGGTGCCAACATGCAACGTCAGGCTGTGCCTTTGATTGATCCAAAAGCACCTTACGTTGGTACTGGTATGGAATACCAAGCAGCCCATGATTCTGGAGCGGCTGTTATTGCCCAGTATGATGGTAAAGTTACATACGCAGATGCTGACAAGGTAGAAGTACGCCGTGAAGATGGTTCATTGGACGTTTACCACATCCAAAAATTCCGTCGTTCAAACTCAGGTACTGCCTACAACCAACGTACCCTCGTTAAAGTTGGTGATGTCGTTGAAAAAGGCGACTTTATCGCTGACGGACCTTCTATGGAAAATGGAGAAATGGCGCTTGGACAAAACCCAATCGTTGCTTACATGACTTGGGAAGGTTACAACTTCGAAGATGCCGTTATCATGAGCGAACGCTTGGTGAAAGACGATGTCTACACATCTGTCCATCTTGAAGAATACGAATCAGAAACGCGCGATACAAAGCTTGGGCCTGAAGAAATTACTCGTGAGATTCCAAACGTTGGGGAAGATGCCCTTAAAAACCTTGACGAAATGGGGATTATCCGTATCGGTGCTGAGGTTAAAGAAGGCGATATCCTTGTAGGTAAAGTAACGCCTAAAGGTGAAAAAGATCTTTCAGCTGAAGAACGTCTCTTGCACGCTATCTTCGGAGACAAATCTCGTGAAGTCCGTGACACTTCTCTTCGTGTACCACACGGTGCCGATGGTGTCGTTCGTGATGTTAAGATCTTTACACGTGCAAATGGAGATGAGTTGCAATCAGGAGTTAACATGCTGGTTCGTGTCTACATCGCTCAAAAACGTAAGATCAAGGTCGGAGATAAGATGGCCGGACGTCACGGGAACAAAGGGGTTGTCTCTCGTATCGTCCCTGTAGAAGACATGCCTTACCTTCCAGACGGAACTCCAGTCGATATCATGTTGAACCCACTTGGGGTGCCATCACGTATGAATATCGGTCAGGTTATGGAACTCCACCTTGGTATGGCAGCCCGTACTCTTGGTATCCACATCGCAACACCAGTCTTTGACGGAGCAAGTTCTGAAGACCTTTGGGACACTGTTAAAGAAGCAGGTATGGATAGCGATGCTAAGACAATCCTATACGATGGACGTACAGGTGAGCCGTTTGACAACCGTGTATCAGTTGGTGTCATGTACATGATCAAACTCCACCACATGGTTGATGATAAATTGCACGCGCGTTCAGTCGGACCTTACTCAACCGTTACTCAACAGCCACTTGGAGGTAAAGCTCAGTTTGGTGGACAACGTTTCGGTGAGATGGAGGTTTGGGCCCTTGAAGCCTACGGTGCGTCAAATGTCCTTCAAGAAATCTTGACTTACAAATCTGACGATATCAACGGACGTTTGAGAGCTTATGAAGCTATTACAAAAGGAAAACCAATTCCAAAACCAGGTGTTCCAGAATCATTCCGAGTTCTTGTGAAAGAATTGCAATCTCTTGGTCTTGACATGCGTGTCCTTGACGAAGATGACCAAGAAGTGGAACTTCGCGACTTGGATGAAGGAATGGACGAAGATGTCATCCACGTAGATGACCTTGAAAAAGCCCGCGAAAAAGCAGCTCAAGAGGCTAAAGCAGCCTTTGAAGCTGAAGAAGCTGAGAAAGAAGCAAAAGCGGAAGCAACAGAAGAAACTGCTGAACAAGAATAAGCAGTTCACATAGAATAGAAAGGGAAGAAATAGTGGTTGATGTAAATCGTTTTAAAAGTATGCAAATCACC
>CAUUXT010000007.1:0-15815 GCA_963549015.1 uncultured Streptococcus sp. | reverse complement strand
AATAGAACCGAACTTTTCTGTATCCAAGCGACAGAAGCGATCTGTTAGACTTTCAGACGGTGTCGAGTAGATAGAGAAATGGTAGCCATATTGGTCAGACCACTCTTCTACCCGACGTTTCATATCACGAATGATATCCAGCGTGAATTCCTTGGCTTCTGGATTGTGTTCCCAGCTATTTCCAAAGAAGACTGTAGCCACTTCGTACAAACCGATGTAGCCCAATGAAACTGTCGCACGACGATTCTTAAAGAGCTGATCAACGCTCTCGTCTTTTCCAAGACGGCGTCCGAAGGCCCCGTACTGATAGAGAATAGGAGCGTTTGCTGGTGTTGCTTCCTTGGTCCGTTCAACACGGTAAACTAGAGCATCTTCTGCGATATTCATCCGCTCGTTGAAGATTTCCCAGAACTTATTCATGTCGCCCTCAGACTCAAGGGCAATACGAGGCAAATTGACCGTCACAACACCTAGATTCATCCGACCTGAATTGACCTCTACGCCATTCTCATCCTTCCATCCTTGGAGGAAGGAGCGACAACCCATAGGAACCTTGAAGGAACCTGTCAGTTCAATAATCTTATCATAGGACAAGACATCTGGGTACATCCGCTTGGTTGCACACTCGAGGGCCAACTGTTTGATGTCATAGTTTGGAGTTCCCTCTTCCAAGTTAAGGCCTCTTTTAAGCGTAAAGATAAGTTTTGGGAAGATGGCTGTGCGGTGTTCTGAACCAAGCCCCTTGATACGAATGGTCAAGATAGCTTTTTGAATTTCCCGTTCAAAACGACTAGTTCCTAGACCAAAACCTAGTGAAGTAAAAGGTGTTTGTCCATTTGAAGTGAAGAGGGTGTTGATTTCATACTCAAGAGATTGCATGGCATCGTAGATGTCTTTTTGAGTTTTCTTCCAAGCGTAATCTTCCCGTTTCTCAGGCAAGACCCACTCTTCCGCATCTTTGAGGTGCTTTTGGTAATTCTTCTCTGCATAAGGCGCCAAAACTTCATCGATACGGTCAGCTGAACAGCCCCCGTACTGGCTAGAAGCAACATTGGCAATGATTTGTGAAATCTGAGCGGTCGCAGTCTGGATAGACTTGGGACTCTCTACCTCTGCATTACCAATTTTAAAGCCATTTTCCAACATGCCTTTAAAATCAATCAAACAGCAGTTGGTCATCGGAGTGTAGGGGCTGTAGTCCAAGTCATGATAGTGGATATCCCCTTTTTGGTGAGCATTAGCTACGTGCTTAGGAAGCATTTGCAATCCTATTGATTTCCCAACAATCCCTGCTGTCAAATCACGTTGAGTGTTAAAGACATCGCTGTCTTTATTGGCATTTTCATTGATAACTGCTTGATCTTTATTGAGAAGTTTATGAATGCTAAAGTTGATATCTGTCGCTTTTGAGCGCTCAAAATCCCTCTGTGTCCGATAAGTGATATACTCTTCAGCCAAGGCATATTCTTTGGCTTCGAGAAGTTCATGTTCTACGATATTCTGAATCTCATAAATCTTCACACCTTTAGGGAAACGACTATGAATTTCGGTAACGATTCTTTCAACTAGACCATTTAGGCGTTTTTCTACTAGAGGCGTAACGTCCATAACCTTTTCCGCCGCCTTGTGGAGAGCCTTGTCAATCTTGTCTACATCAAATACTACACGTCTACCATCTCGTTTTTCAACGAACAAGGTGGGAACGGTTGCAAGCTTTTCTTCTAATACAATCATATCCATGCTCTTTTCTAAAATGTTGTTCTATGAAGTATTATACCACTCTAAAAATAAAAATCAATATCTTGTGTCAAAAATCCTAAAATTTTTAAAATTCCACAAGATATTGATTTTTTGTTATTTTGATTTATAAAGTTTGAACTCGCTAGTATCTGTCTGAACAAGCTCATAGTTTTCACTGAGCCAGCTCTCTACATCTGACCACAAGGCAACTTTTTGATTGACCATAATCATCTTCGGTTCATTCTCTTTCAGGTCATTCATCAGTTTGGTTTTATTTTCGTCATTTGCAGTATAAAGTGTTGGCGTCACTAGAGAGGTCGGTGCCAAGCGTTCGCTTGTACGATAGAAATCTGGACGATCATCCCATGCATAGACACGATCTTCAGAACTCGTTTGTTGTTTGACTACGCTAGCAAGTCGCTCTCTCTCCTGATAAGTCACCGGGTGCGAAAGGTAGCGACTCGCGATAGGGAGAACAATGAGGTAGACAAGGGCAATCAGTGGTAGATAGAAATTTCCTTTGAGGAAAGAGGCTTTTTTCTCACGTCTTCTTCTACGAGGACTGCCTCCATCAGAAATATTTTCTTTAATCCCTGTCAGAAGGAGTAGGGTCAAGAAAGGAAGGAGAGCAACGAGATGAGTACCGTTGACAGGTTCTTTTGAGAAAATCAAGAGCCCCAAAGAAAGTAATAAGCCCAAACTAGCAGCAATTGATAGGGAATACTGCTTAGCTGGTTTTGACTGGAACAAACCAGAAAAGAGCAAAGTAAGGGAACCTAGCCCAATGGCAAGTAAGCCGTAGAAGGCTGTATTTTCAAGCAAATGCGCATTTGAAAAGAGGCTAAGAGTATTTACCGGATACAAGGTCTGGCTAATGGCATCCCCAAAACTACCTGTTAATACTGTATAGTAGCCTAAAGGATAGAATAAGAGTGAGAACCCTAAGGCTGACGCAAAAAATTGATATAAACCATGAACAAAGTGACCTTTGCCTAAGTTAAAGCCGATAATTCCCAAGGCTAGTGTAGCTGCAAATAAGGCTGTTGGGATGGGCGCAAGGAAGAAAGCAAGTGCAAGGCTCATACCAACACGTAAAAATCCTTTGTCATCGTTTGGATAAGCTAGATAGTTCGTAACAATGCTAAGTGAATAAAATAAGAAAGGCAAGGCTAGCAAGAGAGCATAGCCACCACCAAAAGCGAGACCTGCTACCAACAGATTAAACACAAACACAAGCTGCTTGGCTTCTTCTACACGGCCTGTAAGAGTATCCGCAGATTTAAAAAGAAAAACACCTGCTCCAAATAAGGCCAACCACTCAGCCAAAGCAAGCAAAATACTGCCTTGAAAAAGATAGTTTAGCACATAATAGAGCAATCCCTCCGTCCCAAAATAATCGGTATACATTTGACCATTTTGATGCAAGGCCCAACCGGTATAAAGATCCTGAGTTTGTTGCGGGCTTACTAAACCAAAAATAAGGGGGATAACCACAGAAATAGCTGTAGCCACTAAACTCCAAAGCAAGATACTAAAAAAGGGAATCGGAGCTCCTTCTCGCTTTTCTGGAACGGACCAGTCTTGGTAATGAGATTCTTCTTGTTTCTTATCTATTTTCCCGTATACATTCATTCAATTTCTCCTCTAAGTTTATCTGTTTTAGTATATCAAAATCTTACATGAATGTCAGCTTGGGATTGATATTTGCTGAATTTCTTATCCAATATCGCAAAGCGTTCGATTTCACGAAAACGGTGGAATCGACTATTTCTATACTCTCTGATAAAATCATCATCTTCTAGATTAAGCATGGTTTTCTCCTTTACTTATCTATTCGTAAAAATACAAAAAAAGACCCAGCCTTGGGCTAGGTCTTTATGGATAGTTAGAGCATAGGTGCAAACAACTGGACAATTTCCTTGATGAGGCTTTGATACCAGCTAGTTTTGATAGTGTGGGGATAAATTTCTTGAGAAACTTTAAAAATCTCTTCGAAGTCCCTTTCAATATCGATGATAGACTGCGTTCTATAAAGCAAAACAGCATTTTCATAGTGGTGGAGCAAGCTACGATAGTCAAAATTGATGGTCCCCACAGTAGCTGCCTCTCCATCGACAAGCATTTGCTTGCTATGAAGGAATCCCGGACTATACTCATAAATACGAACCCCTGCAGATAACAAGTCTGGATAGGCTCCTCGAGTAACTAACTGAATAACCTTCTTATCTGGGATACAAGGTGTCACAATTCGCACATCTACCCCTCTCAGAGCTGCATTTTTGATACTTTCTGTGAGATCATAGTCCGCAATCAGATAGGGGGTCGTGATATAAACATAGTCTGTAGCTTGATTGATAAGATTTTGATAGACCGTTTTCCCAACCTGAGATCGGTAAATAGGTTTAGGGCCACTACTATAGGGAATACAGAGCCCCATCCCGTCTTTTGGCTGATTTTCGAGATGGTATTGGTCAAAGTCGCTAATTTCCCCACGATTGATGTACCAGGCAGATAAAAAGAGTCTGGTAAAAGCCTTAACCGCTGGTCCATCCAGACGAATACCGCTATCCTTCCAATAACCAAAGCGTTCGATATGGTTGATATACTCATCTGCCAGATTGACACCACCTGTATAGGCAATTTGACCATCTATAATCATGATTTTACGGTGATCACGGTTGTTATAAGCAACGGTCAAACGTGGAATCACCTTGTTAAATTTGTGGGCTTCAATCCCTCGACCACGAAGCTGGATGGTGTAATCTCCAGGCAAGGTTGCCATACAACCAATATCATCATAGAGAAGCTTCACCTCTACTCCTTGAGCGGCCTTTTCTTCCAAAATCTCCAAAATACTATTCCACATCAAACCTTCTTCGATGATATAGTATTCGAGAAAGATAAACTTCTTAGCTTTCTTGAGATCCTCTAGCATCTGGTGCCACATGCTTTCACCAGATGCAAAAAATTGTGTATCCGTTCGATCATAGACATCGGCATTCGTATCCATGCTAAGAAGTGATTTGATAACTCCGTAAGCTGACTTGTCCTGCTCTTTTAACTCCAAACGGAGAGCTCTGCTATTGTCCTCTCGGTCAACCATTGATTGGAGCTGCTTTAGCTGCTTCAATTCTTTTTTAGATAAACGACGTTCTCCAAACATGATATAGAGCAAGGGGCCAAAAACTGGCACAAAGGCTACTAACAACCATGTTACCTTACTCTCAGGATTCATGGACCGATTGACAATCGATACAATGGTCGCTAAGCTCACTAAAATGACTAGGATAATCCAGAGAATCGGAGCCATCTGCCCTAGATAGAGAAATAAACCAAAGACGATAAACAACTCTGCCAACATGATGGTAATACTAAAACCATATTTGGACATGAGTAGCTGCATTTTTCTAGCTGTCATAAATCCCCTTCCTTTTCTAACATTCTCCTTAACTGCTTGATAAACTCATGTTTCTACTAGTATACCTCAGTTCAAGGGTAGATGGCAACCGTTTACCTTTTTCTATGCAAACTATTCCAAGAGCTGCAAGATTCTTAAACTACTCCTTCACTATATGAAGCGCTGTTCATTTTTTATATTATTAACTAGGATATTAAGAGGCCTAAAAAGAACTACCAAAATGATAGTTCTTTTCAGCATTATTTAGCTTCTTTTTCACTTTAAAAATTAGAAGAGTTCTTTGTAGAGAGCAATGGTTTCTTCTAAAGTTGGCATAAATGGATTGCCTGGCGCACATGCATCGATCAAAGCATTCTTAGAAAGGTAGTCAAAGTCAAAATCTTTTTCTTCGATACCGAGTTCAGTGAGTTTCTTCGGAATCCCTACTGTTTCAGACAGTTTTTCAATCTCAGCGATGGCGTAGGCTGCACATTCTTCATCAGTTTTCCCTTCAACATGAAGCCCCAAGGCTTTGGCCACATTGCGGAAAGCTTCTGGTACCCGTTTGGCATTTTCACGTTCTACAACTGGGAGAAGCATGGCACAGCAGACACCATGTGGCAAGTTATATACCGCACCGAGTTGGTGAGCCATAGAATGAACATAACCCAAACCCGCATTGTTAAAGCTCATACCACCGAGGAAGATGGCATTGACCATACCCTCACGCGCTTCAATATCTTGGCCATTTGCCACAGCACGAGGAAGATACTCCTTGATGAGTTCAATCGCTCCGATAGATAGTTTCTTGGTCACATTATAAGCACCTGGTGTTACCAAGGCTTCGACAGCATGGGTAAGAGCATCCATACCTGTTGCTGCTGTCAATCCTTTCGGTTTTGAAAGCATAAGTTCTGGATCATTGACTGAGATGAGGGCGAGGCTGTTCTTATCAACCATTACCATCTTGACCTTACGTTCTTCGTCAGTAATGACATAGTTAATGGTGATTTCTGCAGAAGTTCCAGCTGTTGTATTGATCGCAACCACTGGCAAGCCTTTTTTAGCAGACTTGTGAAGACCTTCGTAGTCCTGTGGTTTTCCACCATTTGTAGCGATGATAGAGATACAACTAGCCGCATCCTGTGGAGACCCACCACCAAGACTGATGATAAAGTCACATCCATGCTCTTTCAAGGCAGCCACTCCATCTGTGACGTTCTTGCAAGTCGGATTTGGCTCCACATCGCTAAAGATCACATATTCAATCCCTTCAGCATCCAATGGTTTTAGAACCTTAGGTAAAATATCACTTCCCTCGATGAACTTGTCTGTCACCAAAAGAGCTTTCTTATACCCCAATTCCTTGATATACGGACCTACTTCACTTACAACACCCTTACCGATAAGGTTAACTGATGGAACGTAAAATGTAGCCATATGCGTTTCCTCCTGCGCCTTTGCGCTATTTGATTATTTACTATAAGTATACGACCTTATAAAAAGTTTTACAAATATTTGTAAGCGCTTTAAGTAAAAAGTTAGTAAAGAACAGTCAGCCACTTTTTCAAGAAAAAAAGTTCCAAAAAGATAGCTTTCATCTCATTGGAACTTCTACTTAATCATTATTGCTTAGTTAATACCACTCGATCAGATGCCTCTCGGTCCATATCATCAATAATCATTTGATTACCATTAACCGCGTAAATTTTAACATCATCTCCCATAATGACACGTTGATTTTCTGGCTCAAAGGTGACTTGCTTAATTTCCTTATCTCCATCTGGTTCGACCTCAGTCCATGTACCAGTTTTACCTGTTACAACAAGAGTGATCTGGTCATTCTCATCTTTTCCAGTATAGGTACCATCGATATTCGTAGGTTGAGCTACAGCAGTGTCCTGATTTGAGGACGCCTGTGGTTGGCTAGCACTTGTTGCAGTGCTAGAAGATGATTCTTGTTGAGTAGAGGGCTGGGTAGATGCTTGTTCCTTAGGTCCACAAGATACTAAAAGACTAAGAATTGCTAAAAAAGCAATAGAAAGTGTGAATGTTTTCGTTTTCATAGCAACTTCCTTTCTTTTGTGCTAATGTATTTCTGAAATCGTTTTCGAGTTTTCCTATCCCCAGTATAGCAACTTAAACCTAGAAGGTCAACTAGTCCCATCGCTTCCAACCAAACTCGCTCGAACTTCCGAGATAAAGTAGAGTGACCCCGTCACGAAAAGCAAGTTCTGGTTATTGGCCTTTTCTTCAAATTCGCTGATAAAATCGCCATAGGAAGGAATCAAATCGTAACCCGCCACATCCTTCTCATCCAAAGAACCTTGGTAGTCAAAGCCCGTTACCTTAAGTTCCACCTGAGGCAACTGCTCAGATAGATAGCCTAACATCCCTTGATAATCCTTGCGTTTAAGAGCCCCAAAAAGAATGTGAACTTGATAGCCTTGCTGGATTTTCCCTTGGATAAACTCGACCAGACGGGTTAAGGCTGGAAGATTGTGAGCTCCATCTAGGTAGATTTGCGGGCGAATCCGTTCCAATCGACCGGCCCAGTGAGTCTCTTGCAATGCCTGTCTGACAAGCTCTTCTTCGACACCTTCCTCTCTTGACGCCATAAACAGAAGAAAGGATTGTAAAGCCAAGGAGGCATTTTCTTGCTGATAAGCACCTTCCAAACTGATTTCAAGCTTTGAAAAGCTTGCTAAGCTACTTGAAAAATCCCCAGCTTTCAAAGTGAAGTCTTGCCCAGCTTGATAAAAGTCTACGCCTAACTCTCTTGCTGTATTTTGACAGACAAGCCCTGCTTCTGGAGCGAGCTTAGCAATGACCGCCTTCTTTCCAGCCTTGAAGATACCAGCTTTCTGATCTGCTATTTCCTCCAAACTATCGCCCAAGGTCTCCTGATGATCTAGACCAATCGAAGTAATAACTGCAATCTCTCCTGTTACGACATTAGTGGTGTCAAGCAGACCACCAATCCCCACTTCTAGAAGAACTAGATCCACGTCCTGCTCTTTAAAGTAAAGCAAGGCAATCAGGGTCAACAACTCAAAGAAAGATAAGTGATCATGTGTTTCTAAGAGAATTTTCTCCATCTCCTTGACTTGGTTAGCTATACGGACAAAGTCTTCCTCTGCGATTGGTTGCCCATTAATACAGATTCGATCATGGATACTGACGATATGAGGAGAGGTAAAAGTACCAACTTTTTTACCATGAGCAACAAACAGCTCCCTCATAAAGGCAATAGTTGACCCCTTACCGTTGGTTCCTGTTACATGAATAATAGGATAAGTCTTCTCAGGATTTCCCAGCAAATCCACTGCTCGCTGCATTCTTCCAAGTCCAGATCTAAAGTTTAAACCAATCCGACTATGAAGCCATTCTTCTACTTCAAACATACATGTCTCCTTAACAAAAGTCCAATCAACTACAGCATCAAAGTATGATTACAAATAAAAAACGAGGTCGGGACTAAAATCCCAACCTCTTACCTGGTTAGCTAATCACTAGCTACTATGAATTTCAACGTGGGCTAAAAACGTCCCCCGGACATTCCAACTCTTTCTAGTTTCTAGGAGTTGGGGTGATACAGTCTCCCAGACTTACCAGTTCTCTCTTATTTCAAGGAACTGGGGTAAAAATATCCCCCGGATATTTTTACTCCTCCATAAAACTGTTGAAGACTTCTTCAATCATGTTCCATTCGTCTTCTGAGTCTTCTGGGATTGGTTGCAATTCGCCTTCTGTTCCGTCTTCATTTTCGATGAATGAGTAAGCTTGGATTTCAACTTCACCATTTTCATCTTCTTCTGCGTTAACTGGTACAAGCAGAACATAGTTCTTACCAAATTCCTCTTTCCCGTCGATGGTCAAAAGAATTTCAAACAAGGTTTCATTTCCTTGCTCATCTACCAGTGTAATCAATTCACGTTCTTCGTGGTCATGGTTGTGATCGTGTGACATAGTTTCTCCTCTGTCTTAAAATTTTCTATCTAAATAATTTTGCAAAATTAGCTGAGCAGCCAACTTATCAATAACTTTCTTGCGTTTGTTACGGCTGATATCTGCTTGTTCAATCAACATACGCTCCGCAGCGACCGTTGTCAAACGCTCATCCTGATAGTCTACTGGCAAACCAAAGAGTTCTTCTAGCTTGGTACCATAGGCTTGACTGGCTTCTACTCGCGGACCGCTGGTATTGTTCATGTTTTTAGGCAGACCTACTACAAAGCGTTCTACCTTATAGCTGTCAACCAATTCCTTGATACGGTCAAAACCAAACTGGCCTTGATCCTCATTAATCTGGATGATTTCAAGGCCTTGAGCAGTGAAGCCTAGGGGATCGCTAATGGCCACGCCCACTGTTTTTGAACCGACGTCCAATCCCATAATTCTCATAGATTATAGATCGACTCCTTGTCCTTTAAGGTAGTAGCGTACCAATTCTTCAACAATTTCATCGCGCTCATACTTACGGATTTGATTTCGTGCATTGTTGTAACGAGGAACGTAGGCAGGGTCTCCACTCAATACATAACCGACGATTTGGTTAATCGGATTGTAGCCCTTGTCATTCAAAGAAGCATAAACATCTGTCAATGTTTCGCTAATTTCTTTCTTATTGGAATCATCCAATTTAAACCGTACAGTTTCTTCAGTAAATCCCATTCTAACACCCTCTTTCCTTAGAATAGTACCATTATAGCACATTCCCTGACGTTCTACAAATAAGTCAGTCTATTAATTTGGATTTTCTATTGTTCTGTCGCCCCATTTGCCACTCTATCTGCAATATATTGGCTAGGTTCGTTTTTTAAGAGATTTTCAAGACCGAAATTTTTTAAATATTCCATCTGAGATGCCTTTTTGACATCCAATACTTGAAAATCATAAGTCGTTGTAGTCTGGATTTCTGTCTCGCTGAGTAGCTTGGTTTCCAGTGTAAATCCTGCTAGTTTGCGTGCCTCTTGGATGGTCTCATCCTTCTCTTCAGCTTCTTGAAGCGCTTTTTTCGTCTCCTCTAGCCCATTTTCAGAGATAAAGTTCTTGAGTTCATCCCCGACAGGTCGTTTTTGCTGAATGGTCAAGGTCAAAAATTGATTGCCTTTATAGGTAATGGTCTGAATCTGCTGCGTTCCATTTTCTGACTTCGGCATCAACAGGGTCTTGGTGACAACCGTATTCTTTTCAGCATTGTCCAAAACGGGAAGGTTTGATTGGATGGGGTCAGATGCTGTTGTAGCAGCAGAAGTTTCCTTTTTTTGCCCACATCCCGCAAGCAAAAAGAGGAGAGCAAAACTAGCAATTAGTAACTTTTTCATAATTCCTCACATGATTTTGAAATAAAAGAGAAAACAAGGCCAGGAGTCACTCCCAGCCTTGATGTTTTATAGAGCTGCACGTAGACGTGCTTCTGCATTTTCTACATTACGGACAGAGCGTGGCAAGAAGGCACGGATATCATCTTCTTTATAGCCGACTTGCAGGCGCTTCTCGTCAACGAGAATCGGACTCTTTAAGATCCGTGGTGTTTCCATGATTAAGTTAAGCACTTCATTGACACTCAAATCCTCGATGTCAACTCCAAGTGCTTTAGCGTAGCGGTTTTTTGACGAAACGATACTGGCAATTCCATTATCTGTTTTCGTGAGAATATCTAATAACTCTTCTCTTGTAATTCCTTCTTTACCGAGATTTTGTTCTTTATAACTTAACTGGTGGGCATTGAGCCAGGTTTTCGCTTTTTTACAGCTAGTACAACTTGAGACTGTATAAATTTTGATCATGTACCTACCCCTTTCGCTACATGTTACTATCAGTTTAGTCTATTATACCATAAAAAGCATCCGACTTGCGACCTATTTTTTAAAAAAATTAATTTTTTTCGCGATTTTCGTACTTTTTTCTTGACAAATTCAATTTATAACCAACTTCTAAATTTTTTGATATAGATTCGTTTCACAACTGTAACACTTATCATATAAAGAATAATTATCAAAAGCAAAAAGAGGAAATAAATTGGTCTCAAAGGGGTTAAACGAAGGAGGTTAGCAATTGCAGAATAGGGAATGAAGGTCACAAAACTGGCTGCTATAAAGGTTGTCCCAAGAACCAACCATGACGGACGGCTTTGTAAGAAAGGGAGTTTTGCTGAACGAAGCATATGGATGACCATGGTTTGGGACCACATGGATTCAATGAACCAACCTGTCTGGAACAGGATGACAAAGCCCGTTGCAGACTCTGCTCCGTGAACATAGGCTTGACCTGTCGTCATTGGGACAATGACAAAATAGAGCAAGATAAAGGTCAAAATATCAAAGGCAGAAGAAATCGGACCCATCCAAATCATAAAGCGAGTAATGGACTTGGCTTCCCACTTATGAGGATGCTTCAAAAAGTCTTCATCCACATTGTCAAATGGCAAGGCGATGCAAGAAAGGTCATAAACTAGGTTTAACACAATCAAGTGAATCGGAGCCATAGGGAGGAAAGGTAAGAAGATACCAGACACTAAGAGTGAAAGAATATTCCCGAAATTAGAGCTGACCGTCATCTTGATATATTTGGTCATATTGGCATAGACTTTGCGTCCTTCAACCAGACCTTTTTCAAGCACCATCAAATCCTTATCTAGCAAAATGACATCAGCCGTTTCTTTGGCAATATCTACTGCTGTATCAACAGAAATCCCCACATCGGCTACTTTCATAGATGGGGCATCATTGATCCCATCTCCCATATAGCCGACACAATGTCCATTAGATTTGATTTGTAAAATTATTCGTGCTTTTTGATCCGGAGAGAGTTTAGCAAAGACAGTCACCCTCTCAACTGCTTGGGCCAACTCTTCGTTCGTCATGACGTCAATATCAGAACCCAACAAGATTTGATCAACGTCTAAACCAACTTTTTCGCATACTGCTTGGGTTACCTTCTCATTATCCCCCGTCAAGATCTTGGTTTGAACACCATACTCTAGTAAAGCTTGGATAGCAGGGGCTGCAGATGGTTTTGGTGGATCTAGGAAGGCAAGATATCCTGTTAGAATCATCTCCTTTTCATCTTCAACAGAGTAAGCAAAACCTTCCTTTAAGCCTGTTTTATAAGCGACTCCCAAGACTCGTAAGCCCTGTTGATTGAGTTGGTCCACTTCTTTTAAGATTTCCACTCGGATATCATCCGTCAGAGGGCTAATCTGACCTTGATATTCCACATGGGTTGAAATCGCAAGCATTTCCTCTAGGGCACCCTTGGTTACCAAACTAACAACTTCGTTCTCATCCTTGACGATGACACTCATCCGTCTGCGTTCAAAATCAAATGGAAGCTCATCGATTTTTTGGAAGCTAGTATCCAAATTTTGTAGAATAGTGTGTTCTTTAGCTTCTTTTTCAGTTCTGCTGATAATGGCACGGTCCATCAAGTTTTTCAAACCGGTTTGAAAATAGGAATTGAGATAGGCACGTCTCAACACAGACAAATCCAAATCCCCATGTATGTCCAAAGGATATTCAAGGACAATTTCGTCTTGGGTGAGGGTTCCAGTTTTATCCGTACACAGGATATCAATAGCACCTAGATCTTGTATGGCATTGAGTTTTTTGATGACGACTTTTTCCTTGGCCATGATAATGGAACCTTTTGCTAGACTGGCCGTGATGATCATGGGAAGCATCTCAGGTGTAAGCCCGACACCCACGCTCAAAGCAAATACGCCAGCCTCTAACCAATCTCCATCCGTCAAACCATTGGAAAGAAATACGATGGGAACCATGACCAACATCAAACGGATTAAAAGCCAGGAGATACTGTTCATATCCCGTTCGAAAGAGGTGGGCTCGTCATAAGTATTGAGAGTCTGCTCTATTTCCCCCATCATGGTGTCATCACCGACCGCTAGAATCAAAGCCTTGGCGCTTCCTGATATCACGTTGGTTCCCATGAAGGCGAGTGCTTCTGCTTCTAGCAGACTATCAAAATTTGACTGACTCATTTTTGACAAAGCCAATTTTTCAACTGAATCACTTTCACCTGTCAAGCCAGACTGTTGAACAAAGAAATCACGTGATTCAATCAAAAGGAGGTCTGCCGGAATCATATCCCCAGCACTCAATTTGACTATATCTCCAACGACCAAATCTTCAATTGCAACCTCTAAACCCTGGCCTTCGCGAATTACTGTGGCTGTATTCACAATCATTTTTGATAGATTGGTCGCAGCCTTGTCACTCCGCAGTTCTTGGACAAAGCGTATGCCACCAGAGATTAGAACGAGAACGACGATGATGATAGAGGTTGTCGGATCTTCTTGTCCAGGCTTCGCCAGCCAGACATTGGTCACCATGGAGATCATCGCGATGACTAGCAGGATGATGGTAAATGGATTGATAATAGATTCGTAAATCTTTTTGAGGATACTGTCTTCTTGACCCTTGGTGATGGTGTTTTCTCCATATAGGTCACGATTTTTCTCCACCTGCTCCTCAGTCAAGCCTGTTAGACTTGTCTTATAAAAAGATAGCGTCTCGTTTAAAGGTGTGTGAATAGCTGCTGCTAATCTTTCTTTTGTAGTTTTCATTGGTTTCTCCTATCTGTATGAATGATATGTTTCATACACAGAGACCAATCACTTTATAAGGGCAGAACGACACAAATCAGCGATTGGCTGTGTATGTGCGGTTCTGGATGATCGTCAATTTGCATCGTCTGTCTCCTTTCCCTGTTCTAAAACAGTAGAAAATCCTGCCATAAAATGGCAGGATTAAAAAACTAATTATCTGTTTTTTCGTTCAAGCTTTAACTCCATAGGGCAATGAAATGAGCTTAGTCTTGGCCTTCGCGACCAGGACTGTTGACCAACGAGTAGTGTCTCCACTGCTTTGCGGTAGTCATCCGTATCCCTATGGTAGCCTCACCTACCGTTTTCGTCTATCAGTATAAACCTTTAAAATATAAAAGTCAATGATTTATCATAATTTTCTTAAATAACAATTAATTCCTTCGGTGCTAGAGTCAACAATTCACAACCGTTATCTGTAATCAGGATATCATCCTCGATACGAACCCCGTATTTACCTTCAATATAAATGCCCGGTTCATCAGTCAAGACCATACCAGATTTAATGGCTTCTTTCGAAGTTTGGCTAAAGTAGGGTTCTTCGTGGATGTCCAGTCCAATACCATGGCCAATACCATGAGTAAAGTAGTCGCCATAGCCTGCCTCAATGATAATATCACGAGGAATTTTGTCAAAGTCACGGAAACCTAGACCTGCCTTAGCTTGGTCAATCAGGGCTTGATTGGCTTTCAGAACCGTATTGTAAATCTCTGCTTGCTCGTCACTGACATGGCCTAGATAGATGGTCCGTGTCATATCGCTGACATAGTGGTCGTAGAGACAGCCGAAGTCCATGGTAATGGCTTCTCCCAGCTCCACTGGTTTGTGCATAGGATGAGCATGGGGTTTAGAAGAGTTGATACCACTGGCTAGAATCGTGTCAAAAGATAAGCCAAATGCTCCTAGCTCCCGCATACGGAAGTCAAGGAAGTTGGCAATCTCAATCTCGGTCTTTCCAGGTTTGATAAAGTCAAGCGCATCGCGGAAAGCTTGGTCTGAGATAGAACAAGCCTTGCGAATAGTCGCAATCTCCTTCTCATCCTTAATCATACGAAGCGCTTCTACAAACTGAGTCTGTGGAAGCAAGTCAATTCCCGCAAAAGCTGCCTGCATACGGTGGTAATAAGAGACCGAAATCTCGTCCTCAAAACCGATACGAGACAAGCCCATATCCTTAACAATGCCTGCAATAACAGCCAACTCATCACGGTCAGCCACAATCTCAAAACCTGTTACTTCTTGCTTAGCTGCAATGATATAGCGAGAGTCTGTCACCAAGACCTGACGGTCACGGCTGATAAAGACGGTTCCATTTGAACCCCAAAATCCTGTCAAATAGTAGACATTTTTAAGGTTGTTGATAATGATTCCATCTAGTTCTTTTTCTTGCATTTTAGCTAGAAATGCTTGTACACGTTTATTCATGATGTAACTTTCCTTTCAAATAGTGTCCTGTGTAGCTGGCTTCATTGGCCGCTACTTCCTCTGGTGTTCCTGTTGCGATGATGTTTCCACCACCGACACCGCCCTCAGGTCCCAAATCAATAATATGGTCTGCCGTCTTGATGACATCCAGATTGTGCTCGATAACGAGGACGGTATTGCCATCGTCAACAAAGCGAGCCAAGACTTTAAGCAAGCGAGCGATATCCTCGGTATGAAGCCCTGTCGTTGGCTCATCCAGAATGTAGAAAGATTTTCCTGTCGAGCGTTTATGGAGTTCGCTAGCCAACTTCATACGCTGAGCTTCTCCTCCAGAAAGGGTAGTAGCCGGTTGCCCTAGCGTTACATAGCCTAACCCCACATCCTTGATGGTCTGAAGTTTGCGTTGAATTTTTGGAATATGTTGGAAGAATTCCACCGCATCGTTGACGGTCATGTCCAAGACCTGCGAGATATTTTTTTCCTTGTAGTGAACTTCAAGGGTTTCACTGTTGTAGCGGGTTCCGTGGCAGACTTCACAAGCCACGTAAACATCTGGTAAGAAGTGCATCTCAATCTTGATGATCCCGTCACCCGAGCAGGCTTCACAAGGGCCTCCCTTGACGTTGA